>JALYJX010000081.1 GCA_030775065.1 Gemmatimonadota bacterium
CAAGGCACTGTCAACCGACGCCTCCGCGAGATACGAAACACTGGCGATGTTCGCCGATGCGCTCGCCGCCAGCTCCCCGGCGACGCCCACCGGCTCCGCCACCATGCCCCAGCCAACGATCGCGGCCGCAAAATCCGTCGCGGTTCTGCCCTTCCTCAACGCTAGTGCTGATCCGGAAAACGAATACTTCGCTGACGGCGTGGCCGAGGAAATCATCAACGCCCTATCGAAGATTCAGACGCTCCGGGTGGCTTCCCGGATCGTCTCCTTCGCACTCAAGGGAAAAAACGAGGACCTGGGCGAAGTCGGACGGAAGCTCCACGTATCTACCGTGCTCGACGGCACGGTACGGAGAATGGGAAACCGGGTCCGCATCACCGCGCAGCTTGTGAACGTTGCGGACGGATACCAGCTATGGTCGGAGCGCTACGACAGGGAGATGGAAGATATCTTCGCGATTCAGGATGACATCTCCCAGGCCATTGTGAAGGCTTTGCGCGTGATCCTGAGCGAAGAAGAGAAAAAAGCGATCGAAAAAGTCCGCACCGTCAACCTCGAGGCGTACGAGTATTACCTGCGGGGCCGACAGTCGTTTCATCAGCTGCGCAGAAAGAGTCTCGAGTACGCCCGGCAGATGTTCAATCGCGCGATCGAGATAGACCCCGACTATGCGCTGGCCCATGCCGGAGTAGCTGATTGTTGCTCGCTCCTCTACCACTATTTCGATGCGCGCGAATCGAACCTCAGGCAGGCCGACCTCGCCAGTCAGCGGGCGCTGGAGCTGGAGCCCGATCTGGCCGAGGCCCACGTTGCCCGCGGCATAGCCGCATCGCTCAGCAAGCGATTCGACGAGGCCGAGCAGGAATTCGAGACTGCAATGCGCCTCGATCCCAAGCTCTATGAGGCGCCTTATTTCTACGCTCGCGCGCGCAAATCACAGGGACGATTCGCGGAAGCCGCCAAACTGTTCGAGCGGGCGGCCGCGCTCCGTCCAGAGGACTTTCAGGCACTCGGGTTTCAGGCGGCTTCGCTCGAGTCGCTCGGAATGTGGGCCGAGAGTAAAGCCATCAGGCGCCGGGTGCTGAGGGTCGTTGAGAACCGGCTCGAGCTGAATCCTGAAGATGTCCGCGCGTGCAACCTCAAAGCGATATACCTCGCCAAGCTTGGCGAATCAGAGGGCGCACTGGAATTCGCCCGGCGGTCACTGGCGATGGATCCTGACGATCCGATGTTGTTGTACAACGTTGCATCCACCTACAGCCTGGTAGGCAAAGCTGATGACGCGCTCGCCTGCCTGGAACGGGCCATTGACCGGGGGTTCGGTCACCGGGAGTGGTTCGACAATGACCCCGACTTTGCTTCAATCCGGGATCTGCCTCGATTCAAGGCGATCCGGAGAGGCATGTGAGAGAGAGTTGACGCTTCCCATCGAGCGCCTTCGCGGCGCGCTGTCTCAGACTTACACAATTGACCGTGAGCTCGGTCGCGGCGGCATGGCGACGGTCTACCTCGCCCAGGACTGCAAGCATGAGAGGCTCGTCGCCCTCAAAGTCCTGCACCCGGATCTGGCGGCTTCACTCGGGCCAGACCGTTTCCTTCGCGAGATCAAAACCGCAGCGCGTCTCAATCATCCTCACATCCTTGCTCTCCATGATTCGGGAGAAGCCGACGGCTTTCTCTATTACGTCATGCCGTACGTCGAGGGAGAATCGCTCCGCGAGCGCCTCGACCGCGAGCAGCTTCTCCCCGTTGAGGAAGCCGTTCATCACGCACGCTCGATTGCATCCGCACTCGATTTCGCACACCGCCAGAACATCGTGCATCGCGACATCAAGCCGGAGAATGTGATGTTGTACGAAGGCGAGGCTATGGTGATGGACTTCGGCATTGCCAAAGCCGTTAGCGCAGCGGGGACGGACACGCTCACACAGACCGGAATGATGGTGGGCACGCCGGCTTACGTCAGTCCCGAGCAGGCTGCAGGCGAGACGAATCTCGACGGGAGAAGCGACCAGTACAGTCTGGCGTGCGTGCTCTACGAGATGCTCGCCGGCGAGCGGGCATTCAGTGGACCCACCGCACAGGCAGTTCTCGCCAAGCGCTTCACAGAGACGGTCAAGCCAGTCCGCTCCGTGCGCAGCAATGTTCCCGAGAACGTGGATATGGCACTGACCAAAGCGCTATCTACGCAGCCGGAAGGCCGCTTCAGGACGTCGGCCATGTTCGCTCAAGCGCTCCTGTCGCCCAGTCTCTCGACACCCACCGATGCGGAGACAGTTCCACAACCTGTCGTCTCTGCCGCCAAATCCATCGCAGTGCTCCCGTTCAGCAACATGAGCGCGGATGCTGAAAGCGAGTACTTCACCGATGGGATGGCGGAGGAGATCATCAACGCCCTCTCGAAGATCCAGACTCTCCGCGTCACATCAAGAACAGCTTCGTTCGCGTTCCGGGGAAAGAGCGAAGACATCGCCGAGATCGGACAGAAGCTCAAGGTGTCGACGTTTCTCGAGGGCAGCGTCCGGAGAATGGGGAATAGAATCCGGATCACGGCCCAGCTGATAAACGTCGCGGACGGGTATCAGCTCTGGTCGGAAAAGTATGACCGCGAGCTGGAGGACGTTTTCGCGATCCAGGATGACATTTCCCAGGCGATCGTGAAAGCGCTGCGCGTAATCCTGACCGAAGACGAGAAGAAGGCGATCGAGAAAACGCGAAAGGTGAACGTCGAGGCATACGATTATTACCTGCGCGGCCGCCAGCACATTCATCAGCTCAGCAGGAAGAGCCTCGAGACTGCCCGAAAGATGTTTCGGCGGGCGATCGAGATCGATCCCGAGTACGCACTCGCCCACGCCGGCCTCGCCGATTGCAGCTCGATTCTCTACATGAAAGTGGATGCCCGCGAATCGAACCTCACCCAGGGCGATAGTGCGAGTCAGAGAGCTCTCGAGCTCGACCCGGACCTCGCGGAGGCGCACGTTGCCCGCGGGCTCGCGGTATCGTTGCGGAAGAACTTCGACGAGGCGGAGCGCGAGTTCGAGACGGCGATGAGACTCGATCCAAAGTTGTTCGAGGCGGCATACTACTTTGCCAGAGCCCGGATGTCACAGGGACGGTACGCCGAGGCGGCGAAGCTGTTCGAGCGCGCGTGCGTCCTCCGCCCCGAGGATTACCAGGCTCCGAGCTTTCTCGCCTTGGCCTATTCGTCGCTGGGAATGCGGGCAGAGGCCGAAGCGGCATATCGGCGTCAGACGCGGCTCGTGATGGAACGGCTCGAGCTGGTCCCCGACGACACGCGGGCGTGCGTTCTTGCAGCGGGCGGCTTCGCCGCGCTCGGAGAGGTCGACCGCGCCGCCGAGCTCGCCGAACGCGCCCTTGCCATCGATCCCGATGATCCGATGCTGCTCTACAACGTCGCCTGTACATACGCACAGCTACATAAGACGAGCGAGGCTCTCGACTGTCTGGAGAGCGCGGTGGACAAGGGATACGGCCACAAGGAATGGATCGAGCACGACAGCGATTTCGATTCAATCAGGGACAATCCGCGTTTCAAAGCAATTCTCGAGACGATGTGACAGCGACTCCGCCCCTGGAGCGCCTTCGCGGCGCACTGTCTCAGTCGTATACAATCGACCGCGAGCTCGGCCGCGGTGGAATGGCAACTGTATACCTGGCGCAGGACACAAGGCACGAACGCATGGTTGCGCTGAAGGTGCTTCACCCCGAGCTGGCTGCCTCGCTCGGGCCCGAACGCTTTCTGCGAGAAATAAAAGTCGCCGCGCGGCTTAATCACCCGCACATCCTCGGACTCCACGAGTCGGGGGAGGCTGATGGGTTTCTCTACTACGTAATGCCCTACGTGGAAGGGGAATCGCTGCGTGAGCGGCTCGACCGGGAGCAATTGCTGCCGGTGGACGAAGCCGTTCATCACGCTCGCTCCATCGCTTCAGCGCTCGACTACGCGCATCGCCAGCAGATCGTCCACCGGGACATCAAGCCCGAGAACGTCATGCTTTACGAGGGCGAGGCGATGGTGATGGATTTCGGAATCGCCAAAGCGGTGAGCTCGGTTGGCCCGGAGACGCTGACACAAACGGGGATGATGGTCGGCACGCCTGCGTACGTGAGCCCCGAGCAGGCGGCCGGTGAGACGAATCTCGACGGTAGAAGCGACCAGTACAGTCTGGCCTGCATGCTTTACGAGATGCTGAGCGGAGAGAGACCGTTCACGGGAGCAACAGCGCAGGCGATCATGGCGAAGCGCTTCACGGAAACGGCGAAGCCAATCCGCGCAATGCGGAGCACCGTTCCCGAGAACGTCGAGAGAGCAATCGTCAAGGCAATGTCCACCGATGTCACCGGGCGTTTCCGAACGACAGCGATGTTCGGCCAGGCTCTGGCATCGACGAGTTTGACGACGCCGAGCGAAACGGAGACAATGCCTCAGCAGGTAGTGTCGTCGGCGAAGTCCATCGCGGTTCTGCCGTTCACCAACATGAGCGCCGATCCGGAGAACGAGTACTTCACTGACGGAATTGCCGACGAAATTATCAACGCGCTCTCAAAGATTCAAACATTGCGGGTTGCCTCGAGAACGGCGTCGTTCGCGTTGAAGGGAAAAAACGAGGAAATCGCAGAGATCGGACGAAAGCTCAAGGTGTCCACTTTTCTCGAGGGCAGCGTTCGCAAGATCGGCAATCGACTTCGCATCACAACACAGCTCGTGAATGTCGCCGACGGTTACCATCTCTGGTCGGAGCGCTACGATCGCGAGATGGAGGATGTGTTCGCGATCCAGGATGACATCTCACAGTCGATCGTGAAGGCGCTCAGAGTCATCCTGAGCGAAGATGAGAAGAAGGCAATCGAGAAGTCCCGCACCGAGAACGTGAAGGCGTACGAACTTTACCTGCGAGGGCGTCAGTTCTTTGAGCTTCGACGTAAAAGCCTGGAATACGCCCGGCAGATGTTCAAGCGGGCGACTGACGCTGACCCGGGGTACGCCCTGGCTTACGCCGGAAGCGCGGACTGTTCCTCACTGCTCTACATCTACCACGATGCGCGGGAGTCCAATCTCCGTCAGGCGGAAACAGCAAGCCTCCGGGCGCTCGAGCTGGAGCCGGAGCTCGCGGAGGCGCACCTCTCGCGCGCGATCGCAATCTGGCTCAACAAGCGCAACTTCGCCGAAGCGGCAGCGGAATTCGAGAAGGCTATGCGACTCGATCCAAAGCTCTTTGAGGCGCCGTTCTTTTACGGCCGTGCCGCCCATTCGCACGGCAAGTTTGCGGAAGCCGTACGATTGTTCGAGAGAGCTGCACAGCTGCGGCCCGAGGACTATCAGACGCCGAGCTTTCTCGCTCAGGCTTACCGGGCGCTCGGCAAGGAAGCCGAGGCAACGATAGCGATCCAGCGCGGCCTCAAGCTCACAGAAGAGCGCATAGAGCTAAACCCGGACGACGCGCGGGCGTACAATCTCGCCGGGGCGATACTTGCGGGAATGGGGGAGACTGATCGCGCGTTGGAGTATGCGCGGCGCGCGGCAGAGATAGATCCGGACGACACCGTCACGCTGTACAACGCCGCCTGTACGTACGCGACGCTCGGCCGGCACGAGGAGGCAATGAGCAGTCTCGAGCTGGCTCTCGACAAGGGATATGGCCACAAGGAGTGGCTCGAAAACGATCCCGACTTCGCTGCGCTGCGTGACACTCCGCGCTTCAAGGCAATCCTCGCGGCAATGTAGCTCTCGAGATCACCCGCAGCGCCGCGGGGATACAACGAACCTCGAGCGTCGCACGTTCAGCCTGATGAATCTCTCCATCGGTCTCATAGAGCTGCGGCTGATCAAAGGCGAGCGTGAACTCCGCCGCACGATTCACGCGGACTTCCCTATAGGCGGTATGCGCACCGCGTGTGGCAGCGCCGAGTAGCCGGAGACGCCGCATTGACGACGCGTTCAGCACCAGCACGGCGTCGAGCTCACCGTCGGTGACGTCCGCTGCCGGAGCAATAATGAACGTGCCGCCGAAATGCGGGGCGTTGGCGACGACGAGCATCAAGTAGAGCGATCGCTCGTGGTCCGCGGCGAGCGAGCGAATTGCGATGTTCAATCCGCGAAATCCCAGAAGCTGTCGTAAGGCCGTGTAGATGTAGACCCCGTTGCCTTTGAGCCACCGCTGCCGAGCCAGGCCTTGAACGACGGCGACGTCAAATCCAAAGCCACAGGAGTTCAGAAAAAACCTGCCGTCCACACGGCCGACATCCATTCTGTGATCGGAAGACTCCACAGCCAGTCGCGCAATCTCGTGCACAGGAGTCGATGTAACTCCGAGAGTCTTCGCAAAGTCGTTGCCGGTGCCAGCCGGAATTACGCCGAGTCGAACGGCCGCCCCGGACTGCAGTATAGCGTTTGCCACATTGCCGCTCGTGCCATCCCCGCCGACGCAGATGATTGTCGTGGCACCGTCGGCTATTGCGCTGCTGGCTAGGGCTCCCTCATCGGCGCGCCCGTCGGTCTTCCGGACGTCTGTTACGCCGTATTTCGCGAATGCCGAACGAACGGCCGGTAACATTTTCGCGCCACGCCCTCGGCCTGCCGCCGGATTGGCGATGACACAGACGCTCTCTGTCAGTGAGTTGACCCGGCCGCCGAGCTGTCGGCGCGGGCGAGCTTCCACGGCATGACGGGAACGGCAGCACGCTCGGCGAATACGCTGGCCGCAAGCACGGGCCACATCCCCGCACGGTCGGCCTCACCAAACGAGAAAAGCGCGAAGCCGGAGGCTCCATTGCGTCGCGCAACTCTGATCTGGCTAACGACCTCCCTCACACCCTTCCCCGCGTCCATCCCGATGTACATCTGGCGGCCGGTACCAGCGCCGGCTCCTTTGAGATGATCGAGCAGGAGACAGGTCCAGTCAGCACGCGCGCAGAGCACGGGCTGAATCTTGTAGTAGTTCATTGGGACGAGGACGTCCATGTAGCCATTCCGCGCCCAGGCGCGCCCGTCCTGCAGGAGGTCGTTGAGGCCTGACTGCGTTTTCCAGTTCCACTTGTCCTCGTAGACGCCCCAGACCGCGGCTGAGAACACGAGCGACGGCTTGACCGCCGTGATGCTGTCATACGTTTCCTTCACCATTCGATTGACGAGACCAGTGCGGTAGGCAAGCCATTCCGCGCGATATCGCACGGGATCACGCCCGAACTCGGCGAGACTCGGAGCGTCGTACGACCAGGCCGTCCCGGGATAACGAATTCTATCGAGGTGAATTCCGTCTACGTCGTACCTGCGCGCAACGTCTGCGGCAACTCTGGCGAGACGCGTCCGCACCTCCGGAAAACCCGGTGACACCCAGATGTACTCTTCGGTATTGGGGCATGGAAGCGGGCGCCCGTTTCGATAAGTGACTCCCCATTCCGGATGCTCGAGCAGCATGTGCCGGGGATTGCCTGGCAGCGGCTCAGTCAGCGGGCGACACTGCCCTTCGATTCCGGCAGGGCGACCGCTCAGCGCATTGAGATAGGCATGCACCTGAAGGCCGCGCCGATGGCCCTCGCGCACCGCGACCTCGAGGGGGTCGTATGACGGAGTCCCCCCAAGCCTGCCACAGAGAAGAACGGCGCACGGCTCGATCGTGGACCGATAGTATGCGTCGCCAGCCGCTCGCGCCTGGAAATACACGACGTTGAAGTGCGCCTTCGCTGCCGTCTCCATTATGTATTTGATCTTCGCTTCCGAGTCGTAATCGAAGCGCGTCACCCAGATAGCGCGGGCTTCGACCCGCGGAGGCTGTTGAGCGTGCAGCACGCTCGCGCCGGTCAAACCAGGCGACAGGCAAAACAAAAAAGAAAGGCGCGAACGCCCGATTGTGCTTCTCATCTTTTCCAGACCGGATCGTGGGGACTGCGAGGGGAACTACGATAAAATCAAGTGACGATCCGCGCCACGACTTGTTTCAGGCGATCGGCTAGCTCGGCAGCCCCGGGTCCAGCCTCGCTAGACGAGCCACTTGGCGATCAGGACTCCAATGCCGATGATCGCCACCGCGCCCGCGAGGAGGTAGATGGTATAGGAGGTAGTATTCGTCGCCGCCGCTGGCGTCCCCGGCGACGTTTTAATGAGCTCCGGCTCGAGTTGATCTGCGCCGTCGCCATTCGATGCAGCGACAACTTCATTGCGCGGCGTGATTATCTCATCGAGCAGAGTTACGATCTCCTCGGCGGTCTGCGGCCGCATGTCGGCCGATTTTTCAAGACAACGCATGACAAGCGCATTGAGCGATGGAAAGACGTCCGGCTTGCGCTCGATGAGAGGCACCGGCGGCTCGCTGATGTGCGCGACCAGCATTGCCTGCGGAGATCGCGCCGAAAACGGCGTTCGGCCCGCCAGCATCTCGTACGCCATCGCCCCGAGTGAATAAAGATCCGCGCGGTGGTCGGTCGTCGGATCGGCCGTCGCCTGCTCCGGAGCGATATAGCTGGGAGTTCCGAGCGCGATACCAAGCGAAGTGAGCGCGTTCGGATCTCCGTCGCCCGTCGACACGGACAGCGCTTTCGCTACACCGAAGTCGGTGACCATCGCCGACCCGCCGATGAGCAGAACGTTGTCCGGCTTGATGTCGCGGTGGACGATTCCGTTCTCGTGCGCGAACGTCAGCGCCGTCGCAACCTCGCGCAGCGTCCGCACCACCTGAGTTTGCGGAAGCGCGCCATGCTGCAGCAGCCGCGCGCGGAGCGACTCGCCCTGCATGAAGGGCATCACATAGTACGAGAGACCGCCCTCGCCGCCCGCCGCCAGCATCGGCACGATGTGCGGATGATTCAGACGCGCGAGAAACTGGATCTCCCGCTTGAATCGCTCGACCTTTACCCCCGCGGCGATCTCCGGCGGAAGGACCTTGATGACGACTTTCCTGCCGAGCGCAGCTTCAGTCGCGATGAATACGCGGGCCATTCCGCCCGCGCCGAGCTCGCGCTCCAGCTCGTAGGTGTCTCCAAGAAGGTTCTGCAGCTGCCCGCGAAGATCGATTGCCAATCACGCCACCTGTTGACCCGTCATGGTCCGCGCCGCGGGTTAAGCTCGCAATGTAAGCAGCGCAAGGAAGGGCAGACAGGCGAGGCAGAGAGTTTCACGGGCGGCGGACAATCCTGTACACCCGGCCGTTCGAGGAGGTCATGTAGAGCTCGCTGCCGCCATCTTCCCCGAAGGACGTAATGGAGCCTATGCTCCCGACATCCCACGTTCGCTGCTCAACGGCGGAACCATTCTCAAATCGAAAGCTTTTCAGGAAGCCGGCACAATAGTCCGAATAGAAGTAGCGTCCGGCGATTTCAGGGAGACTCGCGCCACGGTACACGAATCCGCCGGTGACGGAGCACCCCCCGCCCGACCGATCGTAGAACAGCACCGGAAGCTCGAGTCCCTGCTGGTTACAGGACGACGAGCCGAAGCACGACGCCGCCTCCATTGTGTTCCAACCGTAGTTCACGCCCCCGCGACTGGCCGCGACAGCGTTCACTTCCTCGAAGCGATTCTGGCCTACGTCGGCGATGTACAGCAAACCGCCCGGCCGGTCGAAGGCAAAGCGCCATGGATTGCGAAGGCCAAATGCCCATATCTCACCGCGCGCTCCCTGCTGTCCCACGAATGGATTGTCGGGGGGAATGACGTACGGATCACCGCGATCGACGTCGATACGAAGAATCTTGCCGAGCAACGCGTTACGATTCTGACCGTTTCCAAAGGGGTCGCCCCCGCTGCCCCCGTCACCCAGACCGATGTAAAGCATGCCGTCCGGACCGAACAAGTTGAGACCGCCGTTGTGATTCGGAAAAGGCTGCGCGACGGTCAGGATGAGCTTCGACGACGCAGGCAGAGCGACATCCGGGTCGTTGGACCGGGAAAACCGCTCGACACGGGTGTTGCCGGAGAGGTCGGTGAAATTGACGAAGAAGAATCCGTTCGCCGCGTATGAGGGGTGGAAAGCCACGCTCAGAAGACCGCGCTCGCCTCCGCTCGACGCTCTTGCGGCAATGTCCAGAAACGGCGTCGGGAGCAGCTGCCCGTTCTTGACGATCCGAATGCGGCCGGCCTGCTCCACCACGAAGAGGCGCGCGTCACCCGCCGGGGCGGTGACATACAATGGACTCGACAAACCGGACACGACTTCCTGAACGGAGAGAGCGAACTCCGGAGGAATGATCACCGGGCCGGTTGAAGCGTCGGAGCCGCACGCGGCGAGGGCGATGATGCAGAGCGTTTTCAATTCCGTGCGCACGGCCAGTGTGCCCTGCACGTCGCGGGCCGAGGCCGACGAGAATAAACTCTGGCGCGTAACTACTCGTTGATCGGACAGATCTGTGAGCTCGCCGCAGAGTCGCAGAGGCACAGAGAACGTCCAGCAGCCTCACATCGCTGCTCAAATTCCTGTGCCAATGAAGGGCCTTTTTTCTTTCTTGTTAACTACAACTGCAAGTGGACCTGAATCGCACCGGCGCCTGCTGTTCCCCAATTCTTGCGATTCTCTGTGCCTCTGTGCCTCTGCGGCAGAGCAGTTGTCCTTACTCTACTTCCCTCGCCTGAAGAGTCTCACAAGCCCTCGCAACGGATCATAGTGCTGGTCCACAACCCTTTCCTTTAGAGGGATGATCGCGTTGTCGGTGATCGTGATGTTCTCGGGGCACACTTTCGTGCAGCACTTGGTGATGTTGCAGTAGCCGATGCCGTGCGCTGTTCGCAGCTCGTCGATGCGATCTTCCGTGTCGAGCGGATGCATCTCCAGCGCGGCGACATGGACGAGAAAGCGCGGGCCGATGAACTCGTCGTGCTTCTGGTGATCGCGCAGCACGTGACAGACGTCCTGGCAGAGAAAGCACTCGATGCATTTCCTGAATTCCTGCACGCGATCCACATCGGACTGAGCCATACGCCAGGTCCCGTCCGGCGCGTCGGGCGCGCGCGGCGTGAACTTCCTGATCCGTTTTTTGACCTCGAAGTTCCATGACACGTCCGACACCAGGTCGCGAACCACAGGAAAAGCGTGCATCGGCTCGACGGTCACCGGCTCGTCCAGGTCGAGGTCGTTGAGCCGCGTCATGCACATGAGCTTCGGCATGCCGTTCACTTCGGCCGAGCATGACCCGCACTTCCCTGCCTTGCAGTTCCACCGCACGGCTAGATCGTTCGCGCTCTCCGCCTGGATCTGATGAATCGCGTCGAGAACCACCATCCCCTCGGAAACCGAGGTCTCGTAGCTCTTGAACTCGCCACCCGCACCGTCACCGCGCCAGACTCGAAACGTCGCCCGCTTCGCCTCACCGCCGGCACTCTGGTCGCTACGAGCGGCCGCCCGCTGGCCGCTCTTGACGACGTCGTGCGA
>JALYJX010000082.1 GCA_030775065.1 Gemmatimonadota bacterium
GCGCCTGTCCACCGAGCTTGGGGACATCGTCGAGTCGGTGAACAAGAGCCGAAATCATGGGTTCGCATTCGACTACAGCTTCGACGCGAACGGACACCCAGAGCGGATCTACTGCCGGAGCGATCACTACGAGTACGCCCGCTATGGCATTCCGATCACGTTCTTCACGACAGCGGGGCACAGCGACTATCACCAGATCACGGATGAGGCGCAGTACGTCGCCTATCCGCACCTGACGAAAGTCACGTCTTTCGTGGCGAACGTCGCGGAACACGTCGCGAACCTTGACCACCGCGTAGTGGTGGACAAGCCGAAGCCCGATCCGAAGGGGCAGTGCGTGCAGTAGATCTCGTCAGTGCACCGTGCGGTGCTCCGCAATCTGGAATGCGATGAAGGACTTGATCGCCTGGAGCGCCTCCGGATCTTCAGTGCGGATGTGCACTACTCCCCCGTGCGGGAGATCTTCGACGGAGTAGGATATCCGATTCGCCAGCTGAGTCATCACCGATGTTCCCGGCACCGGTTTTTCGTGCACGAATCCCGGCACGGCAAAGTTGCCGCGCGCAAAGGACCGCGCGATCATCAGCAGGTGCGCGCGGATCTGAGTGATGCCCAGCTCGTCGTGCACTCCGCGCTCGAGAATGATGTCGCCGCCCTGCGTTGTCGCCTCGAACTGGTGCGCCATCGCCATCGGGTCGACACCAATGGCTTTACCGTGACGCGCATCCATCGCCATGAACGCACTGTCAGCCTGTTGCGAGGAAGCCGGCTCGAGTGCACCGGCGGCCTGAGTTCGTTTCCCCGCGTCACAGCCGGCGATGAGAAGTGTTGCGACTGCAAGCGCTGCAGCGTGCCGCATGAGGTCTCCTTGTGGGTACTACGCAGCACCAACCGTTCAAGAACCGCGCCTGAGCGGGATGGCGAAACCGCGACCCGTAACGTCTTTTTAAGCTCTCCACTCAGCCAGGGAGACGGACGTTGAGCGATCTAACCAGGTTCGATCGTCGCTCGTTCATGAGCTATTTCGCGAGCATTGGACTGGGATCGACACTTCTCCCCGGCGTCCTCTGGGCTCGGATCGCATCGGGTGAAGAAATCACTGTCGCCACGATCGCCAACGCTGAAGAAGTCGCCGGCCTGAAGTTCGACGAGGCGGAGCGGGCGATGATGCTCGAAAGCCTCAAGACCCAGGAGCTGCGGCTCGAGGCGCTTCACAAGATTCCGTTAGAGAACAGCGTCGCGCCGGCGATCGTGTTCAATCCCGTTCCGCCATGGCGGACGCCGCCGCGCGGGGCGAAGAAGGCGATGGTCCGCTCGCCCGTTACTGCGCGAACGGTTCCGTCCAATCTCGACGAGCTCGCGTTCCTACCGGTGACCGAGCTGTCCGAGCTCGTCCGTCGCAGAAGAGTCACATCGCTCCAGCTGACGCAGATGTATCTCGCCCGGATCAAGCGGTACGATCCGGTGCTCAAGTGCGTTGTCACGCTCACAGAGGATCGTGCTCTCGCCCAGGCGCGCTCGGCCGACGCGGAAATTTCGCGCGGTCGGTATCGCGGTCCACTTCACGGGATTCCATGGGGCGCGAAGGATCTCCTGGCTGTACGGGGCTACAAGACCACCTGGGGCGCAGGGCCGTACAAGGAGCAGGTGATCGAGGAAGATGCAACAGTCGTTCAGCGACTCGACGACGCGGGCGCAGTGCTCGTCGCCAAGCTCACACTCGGCGAGCTGGCACAGGGTGATATCTGGTTTGGTGGCACGACGCGAAACCCATGGAGAGTGGACCAGGGCTCGAGCGGGTCGTCAGCGGGGCCTGCATCTGCCACTGCCGCCGGTCTTGTCGGCTTCACGATTGGCAGCGAGACGCTCGGGTCTATTTCGTCACCGTCGACGAGGTGTGGTACGACCGGCCTTCGACCGACTTACGGGCGGGTTCCCAGGACGGGTGCCATGGCGCTGTCGTGGACGATGGACAAGCTCGGGCCGATGTGCCGCAGCGTCGAGGATTGCGCACTCGTTCTCGACGCCATTCAAGGACCGGACGGCAAGGACACGAGCGCGATCGCGGCGTCGTTCAACTGGAATGCATCGCTCAAGCCGACGACTCTTCGCGTGGGATACGTGAAGGCTGCGTTCGATCTTCCTGTCACGGATACGAAGGACGAAAAGCGCACGCTGCACGCCACGAAAAAATTCGACGATGCCGCGCTTGGGGTGCTGCGCGGGCTTGGGATCAATCTCATCCCCATCGACCTGCCGGACCTGCCTTACGACGCGATGCGAATAATTCTCACCGCTGAGGCCGCTGCGGCGTTCGATGAGCTGACGCGGTCGGACCGCGACAAGGAGATGGTCCAGCAGGGAAGGTTCGACTGGCCAAACACGTTTCGCACCGCGCGGTTCATTCCAGCCGTGGACTACGTGAATGCAAATCGTGTCCGAAGCAACGCCATCCGTGCCTGGGACGAGCTGATGCAGAAGGTGGATGTGATCGTCACGCCAACTGGCGCCGCGAACCTTTTTCAGCTGGTGGCGACGAATCTCACGGGACACCCGGCGGTGATACTCCCGAACGGTTTCCGCGACGACGGGACGCCGGTGTCCCTGACTTTTCTCGGAGGGCTGTTCGAGGAGGCCAAGCTTATGGCAGTTGCGAGGGCCTACCAGGAGGCGACGAAGTTCCACCTCTCGCGTCCGACAATTCCGCTGACTCCGCGACCGCTCGCTCCGCCGCCGCAGCCGCCTCCGCCTCCCCCTCCCCCTCCACCACCGCCCGCTCCACCAAGCTCTCCCGCCGCGCCGGCGAAGGCCTCGGCATGATCCATCACTGAGACGCCGAAGGTGATCACGACCTGATGCAGGTCGAGGCTGTGGTACTGGAAGGAGAGCGCGTGCGGCTCGAGCCAATGCGCCGCGACCACCTCGCAGCGCTCACCGAGGCCGGTCGCTACGACGAGCTGTGGAAATGGACGACCGCTATTGCGACCACCGCTGAAACGATGGCGGAATACATGGGAGCAGCACTCGCCCAGGCTGACGCGCTCACGGCCCTGCCGTTCGTCACGATCGACAAGGCGTCGGCGGCTGTCGTCGGAAGCACCCGCTTCGGGAACATCGATCCAGTGAATCGCCGAGCGGAGATCGGGTGGACGTGGATCTCTCCGCAGTTCCAGCGGACTTATGTCAATTCGGAAGCGAAGTATCTGATGCTGCGGCACGCGTTCGACGTCTGGGGCTGCGTTCGTGTGGAGCTGAAGACGGATGTGCTCAATGAAAAATCCCGTGCCGCGATGCTTCGGCTGGGCGCGGTGGAGGAAGGAATTCTGCGGCGGCACGTTCTCACTCACAGCGGGCGGTTTCGCGATACGATCTACTACAGCATCCTCGACCACGAGTGGCCGGCAGTTCGTGCCAGGCTGGAGGCCCGACTCCGCATAGCGCCAATCGCGCGTGAATAGTGGCCCGCAACGTGCCCTCTAATCCCGGTCCGCGCGAGGTCGCGCGGCGCCATCAAGGAGGAGGGGGATATGGGCATCTTCGATAACAAGCCCGGATCGATTTTCGGCAACGATCCGGACGGCGGCATTCTGAATCGAAAGAAATCGGACAAGCCGGATTTTTCGGACACGACATCGGGCGCTTCCGGCGCCGGCGGGTCGAATGCACCCGCAGACTTCTCCGATGTGTCAAGCGGCTCGTCGACATCGGCGCCCACGAGCGGCGCCGGGCAGACGTACACGGTGAAGAGCGGCGACTCGTTGAGCAAGATCGCCAAGCGTGTCTACGGTGACGCCAGCAAATGGCAGCGCATCTACGAAGCAAACCGAGACAAGATCAAGAACCCCGATCTCATTCACCCGGGCCAGGAATTCACGATTCCTGACGCCTGACCAACGAATTCAGGAGAAGCCATGTACCGCCTTACCAGCGCGACACTGTTCCGCGCAGCCACACTTGCACTCTTCATCCCAGTCATCGCATGCGGGAAAAAGGACGAGGCATACACCGAGCCTGCCGCCTCGACTACGACGATTCCGCCCGCAGCTCCAGTCGCCGCCGCGATCGTGGTAGAGGAGATAGATGTCGGAAAGGGCATCAATGCGGATAGGACGCTGAAGAACGAGACTGACGACTTCGGCGTGCGCGATACGATTTACGCCTCAGTCAAGACGGAGGGAGCATCGGCCGGCTCGAAGCTCGCGGCTAAATGGACCTTCCAGTCAGGGCAGACCGTGAGCGAGTCGTCCCAGAACATTTCCCCGACGGGCGGCGAGACCAGGCACGAATTCCACATCGAGAAAGCGAGCGCGTGGCCGAAGGGTGACTACAAGGTCGAGATCATCCTCGACGGAGTGTCTGCAGGCACGAAGGATTTCAGCATCAAGTAACCACGCAGAGCCTGATCGAAAAAAACTCCCGACGCCGGTTCCGGCGTCGGGAGTTTGTTCCAGGCGGAGCTTTCGCCTCTCAACAAGAATTGGTTTTTGCGGGGCAGTCACCGTGACCAACGGTTCAACGCCGACGAGGACGACAATGCACGCCGCGCCAGAAGAATATGCTTCTACTATATAAAGATAGAGGACCTCCCGGTCTGTCCAGTTTCCCCCACCAGCGAGGCATAATGGCAAGCGAATCAGCTCCTGCCGGCGCCACGCTCCACCGGTGGGAGGATATGCCGAAGGAGCGCGTCAACGACATGCTCGACAGGCGGCTCGTCACGGGCGAGCGGGTGATGCTCGCGCACGTTTACCTGAAGAAGGGATGCATCGTGCCGAAACATTCGCACGAGAATGAGCAGATCACGTACATCCTCGAGGGGGTGCTCAGATTTCATCTTGGAGATGACCAGCGTGAGACTGTAGATGTGCACGCGGGCGAGGTGCTCCATATTCCCTCGAATCTTCCGCATCAGGCGGAAGCGCTCGAGGATACTCTCGACGTAGACGTTTTCAGCCCGCCACGGGAAGACTGGCTGAACAAGACGGACAGCTACCTCCGCAAATAAGGCATGGATCTCGGGCTGCGAGGAAAGATCGCGCTCGTTTCCGCGGCGAGCAGGGGACTGGGACGCGCGGTCGCGGAGGAGCTGGCGGCCGAGGGTGCGTCGCTCGTCATTTGCGCGCGCGGCGAGACGGCGCTGCACGAAGCCGCTGCTGCCATCAGGGCATCCAGTGGTGTGGACGTCGAAGCCGTCGCCGCCGATGTCGCGCGCCCGGAAGACGTCGAAAGACTCGTCCAGGCCGCGTTCGACCACTTCGGGCGGGTAGACATCCTCGTTACGAACGCCGGCGGACCGCCGTCGGGCACGTTCGAGTCACTCGGGCCGGAGAAGTGGAGCGACGCTGTTCAGCTGACTCTCTTGAGCACGGTGAACCTGTGTCGCGCCGTTGTTCCGGGAATGAGAGAACGGCGGTGGGGACGAATCATCAACGTCACGTCGATCACCGTGAAGCAGCCGGTCGAAGGCCTGATGCTCTCCAACAGTCTTCGCGCCGGGGTAACCGGATTCGCGCGCACTCTCGCCAACGAAGTCGCACGCGATGGAATCACCGTCAACAACATCCTCCCGGGGTACACGCGCACGCAACGCGTCGAAGAGCTTGCCAGAGCCACCGCGGCCCGCGAGAAAATTTCAGTCGCTGAAGCGATGAAGAAATCGGAGGCGGAAATCCCGATGCGCCGGCTGGGCGAGCCAAGAGAATTCGCTGCCGTTGCCGCGTTTCTCGCGTCGGAGCGCGCGAGCTACATCACGGGAACGTCGATTCAGGTAGACGGAGGGTGGATCAAGAGCCTCTTCTAGGTAAACGATAGGGCGTTTTACCGACTGTTGCATTTTGCGTCTGGATTGTTCTTTGAGAACCCAGGTGCGGGGTCTACATTGGGCGAGTTTCATTCGCCAACTAGTCAGTTGGTGCCGTACCTCATTTCCGGACATCACGAGGGTGCTGAAGCTGTCGAGGCTCGAGTCGTTTTAGTGGCAAATCCGAAACCGAAGTCGGTACGAAAGCGCGAAATGCCTTCTTCCAGGGTTGATCGAGTGACTTCCGCCAAGCAGGCGCTACGGCCAGCGACGCCTTACGACAACCTCCCCGAGGAGTCGTACGATCGCGTCGCGCGTCTGGCTGCGGGCCTCCTTCACGCCCCAATCGCAATCGTTTCACTGCTCGACGAGGATCGTCACGTCGTGAAGAGCAGTGTGGGGCTCACAGGCAGGTCGCGTGTCTGGCGAAGAGTCCCCCTTGCTCAGCGGTTTGCGCGACAGGCGGTGTCGTCGCGCAGGTCCGTCGTGATCAGTGACGCCAAGGCGACGCCTGCCGGCGCGCCGGGCAGCCCCGACGCCGAAACGAAGTCGCCCGACGGCGTCGCTTATGCGGTCGCACCGATTCTCACGGTGGACGGGATGGTGATCGGCACTATCGCGGTAGTGGATCCCGCCCCGCATGCATGGAGCTCCGCCGAGATTGCGTCTCTCACTGATCTTTGCGATTCCGTGGTTACCGAGATGGAGCTGCGGAATGATCTCACGGCAAAGCGTGAGACGCAGGAGCATCTGCTGTACAGCACGCTCCATGACGCGCTCACGGGTTTGCCCAATCGCTCGCTGTTCACCGAGCGCCTGCGGCACTCGATGCGCCGGAACGCGCGACACCCCGACGACATGTTCGCGGTGCTGTTTCTCGATCTCGACAGATTCAAGGACGTCAACGACAATCTCGGACACTTTGCCGGCGACGAGCTGCTGCGAGCGGTTGCTCGTCGACTGGAAGCGTGCCTGCGCCCCGAAGACACTGTTGCGCGTCTCTCCGGCGACGAGTTCGCCATTCTCCTCGAGAGCATCACCGAAACGAGCGATGCTGGCCGCGTAGCCGAGCGGATAGAAGACGCGCTGTCCTTCCCGATAAATCTCGGCGGCGCGGAAGTGACGACGTCGGCGAGCATGGGCATCGTCACCAGCTCGATGTCGCAGGAGCAGCCCGAGCAGCTGTTGCGCAGCGCCGACATGGCGATGTATCGCGCGAAGGCAGCCGGCCGCGCGCGGTACGAGATGTTCGACCGGGCAATGCACACCGACGCCCTCGCCCGCCTGCAGCTGGAGACAGACCTGCGGCGCGCAGTCGAACAGGGCGAGTTCAGGCTCCACTACCAGCCGCTCGTGTCGCTTCGCACGGGACGCATTACGGGCCTCGAAGCGCTGCTCCGGTGGGAGCATCCGTTGCGTGGACTCGTGCAGCCGAGCGAGTTCATTCCCATCGCGGAAGAGACAGGACTGATCATACGGATCGGCCGGTGGGTGCTGACCGAGGCGTGCCGGCAGCTCGCCGAATGGCAGAAGGCGCATCCGCGTGCACAGCCTCTGAGTATGGGCGTCAATCTCTCGGTGAAACAGTTCAGCCAGCCGGATCTTCTTGACCAGCTCGCAAGTGTGATACGCGCGAGCGGGATCGCTCCTGGCTGTCTCCGTCTCGAGATCACCGAGGCGGCACTGATCGACAAGGGTGGCGCGGCGATGGCCCTCCTGACGCAGATCAAGCAGCTTGGCGCGCAGGTGTATCTCGACGATTTCGGAACGGGCTACTCGTCGCTCATCTATCTCCACCGGCTTCCGATCGACGCTATCAAGATCGACCGTGAGCTCGTGAGCACGATGGACACGGATGACAAGAACCTTCGGCTGGTGAGAACCATCCTGACCTTCGCGCAGATCATCGGCGTGCGCGCCGAGGCGGAGGGCATCAGCAGCGCCGAGCAGCTTCGCGAGCTGAGAGCGCTGAAGTGCGAGCATGGACAGGGATACCTCTTCTCGGCGCCAATTCCACACGATGCCGTCGATGGCGTTCTCGAGGCGGATCCCGTCTGGTAAGAACAATTACAACTGAGAACGGCTAGCTGGGAGCTGGCAGAGGCACAGGGGCCAGCCTGGAGCTGAATACAAATTGACACGTTGTTTCCCCCTAACACAGCGCACTGTCCTTTGCGCAGGCCGCTCCTGGCTGGCGGCTCACCAATCTGCCGGCACACGGCATGTCGTCTTATTTTGTTTGTTTTGAGCGTCCTCAATGGAATCGCGGTTTCGATGAACTCGATCACATTCCGCCGCCGCATCCTGCTCATTCTCACGGTGACTCTCGTCAGTCCCGAGTCGCGGTTGTCCGGTCAGGGATGGCCGAACACCGATTCGGTAACGTCGGCGATCAGAGAGGCCGCGTGATATGCGCCAGCGGTAGGGCTGAGAATCCCGGGCCGCCAGTCGGATGAAGCTTTCCCAGAGACTGCTTCTCAACGTTCTCGTAATCGTGGCTGTGCTCATCGCCGCTGTGGTGCTCATCATCGACCGGCGGTTGCAGGCGCGAATAGTCGAGCAGACCGTGACAGAGCTGGCACGCGAAGCCCAGTTCGTGGCAGTCGAGTGGCGTTCGACTTTTTCGGCTGACGATCTCGCGGATGCTGCAGGGCGGGCCCTCGAGCACCGCGTTACGCTGATAAACGACAAAGGTGTTGTTGTTGGCGATTCCGAATTCGACGGCGAAGGGCTGCGTGCCTTGGAGAATCACGGCAGCCGGCCGGAAGTTGCCGCTGCGTGGCAATCGCGTGTCGGGTCGGCGACGCGCGTCAGCGCATCCGCCGGCGACGAGGAACTGTACGTAGCGGTGCGCGCTCCGCTCGGTGTGGCTCGCGTGTCGCTCCCGACGCGCGAGCTGGAAGCCGTCTTCGCGCGAGCGCGGCGCGATGTCCTGCTGGCCGGAGTGTTTGCGCTGCTTCTCGCCGTCGTACTGAGCCTCCAGTTCTCGCGCAGCATCTCGCGCCCGATCGTGGAGCTTCGCGACGTCGCCCGCGCGATTGCCGACGGGGACATGAATCGCCGCCCCGCGCTGGCCGCTCCCGGAGAAGTGGGCGACCTGGCGACGGCACTTCATCGACTCTCGGAGCAGCTGAGTGCGAGACTGACTTCGCTGCAATCAGAGCAGGCCCTGCTGTCGGCGATTGTCGAGTCGCTCGAGGAGGGGGTCATCGCAGTGGACTCTACATCCCACGTTGTCGAGGTCAATGACGCTGCGCGGAGACTGCTTGGCGTAACAGCCCCTGTTCCTTTTTCGGTCGACCTTCTTCCGCGACATGGAGCTCTCAGAGAAGCCCTCTCTAACGCGTTGCGGGGGTCGGCGCATGAGACGGCCGAGTTCGGCTACGGTGATCGCACTCTCTCCGTCACCGCTCGTCCGCTTCCGCACGGTGGCGCCGTTCTCGCCCTGGCAGACCTCACGGCGACGCGGCGTCTCGAGGCGGTAAGGCGCGATTTCGTCGCAAACGTCTCGCACGAGCTTCGTACTCCACTGACCGTCATCGCCGGCTTTGCGGAGACGCTGTCCGATGAGACGATCCCACTCGCGGAGAGGCGCCGCTTTGCGGAGATGATCGGTTCGCACACGGCGCGAATGCAGCGAATCGTGGACGATCTGCTCGACCTCTCACGAATCGAGTCGGGCGGCTGGCGGCCGAATCCGGCCACGATCGACCTCGCTCCACTCGCCGACGAGGTCGTCAGCGGACTGAGCACCCCCGCATCGGAGCAGCAGACCAGCGTCGTCACACGAATAGCACCAGACGCGCGTCAGGTGTTCGCCGACAGGACCGCGCTTCGGCAGATCCTTTCCAACCTGCTCGAGAATGCAATTCGCTACACCAGGCAAGGCACCGTGACAATCTCGACGGAGCTGGCTCGAGGTGCAGATAGCCGCGTGATGATCTCGGTGAGCGATACGGGTGCGGGGATCGCGGCGGATCACCTCCCGCGGATTTTCGAGCGGTTCTACCGCGCGGACACCGGACGCGCGCGGAAGGCAGGTGGTACCGGACTCGGGCTCGCAATCGTCAGACACCTCGTCGAAGCGCATGGAGGGCGAGTGGAAGCAAGCAGTGCGCTCGGAACAGGAACGACGATCAGGGTGTTTCTCCATGCGCCTGACGCGGGCCGGTCGTGACAAGTTCGTTACACGCTGTGCGCACACTCGTAGGCTGAAAGTCGCCAAACTGTTGCTGGTAATTCTCCTCGAAAGGAGCTCACGGTGAATTCACGCGCAACGGTTGTCGCGTTTCTCTTGTCCCTCGCCGCCGCCCTGATTCTCCCCGCTGCCGCTGTTGCGCAATATGTCCCGCCCCAGACCGCGCCACCGAAACAGGACTCCACGAAGCCAACCGGAACCTCGCCGCCGCAGTCGGCCGCACCCGCTCCGGCCCCTCCCGCTCTCAATTTTTCCGGCGTCATCTTCGGCAATTATCAGTATCACGGTGAGGCGGCGAACCGGGCACAGAACAGGTTCGAGCTGGAGCGCGCCTATCTCAATTTCAGGCTCGCTGCGGGTAAACGCGCCAGCGTGCGAATCACCACCGACGTGTTCCAGCAGACGAGCTCGGCGAACAACGCAGATGCGTTCTACAGAGGGTGGGTGATACGCGCCAAATACGCGTTCCTGCAGTATGACTACATCCAGCCCGCGAACACCTCCGGCTTTGGTGCGCTCGCGAGGATCGGTCTCCTCCACAACATGTTCATCGATCACGAGGAGAGCTTCTGGCCGCGCTGGCTTTCAACCGTCGCCGTGGATCGCGCCGGATACTTCTCGTCTTCAGACGCCGGCCTGGCGACTCTACTGACCTTTCCCAACAAAATCGGCGAGCTCTACGCAGCGGTGTACAATGGCCCAAGCTACACGTCGCGCGAGGTCGACCGCTTCAAGGATTTCGGCGCGCGGCTGACCTTCACACCTCTCGGCAAGAGCGACCTCACGTATCTCCGCACGTTTGCGATCGACGGGTGGGTCTATCGTGGAGCCATCGCCAGCAGGTTCGTGAATGGGGGGCCCGGGCAGGTTGGCACCGTCGGCGACGCGCTCGCTCGAAACCGGTGGGGCGTTTTCGCCGGTATCAAAGATCCCCGGCTCATCATTGGTGCGGACTACGCGCAACGCCACGACGAGGGCGAGGGTACGAGTCTGAATACGCCGGCTTCGCCTCGACTTGTGAGCGACTCGACCGGACGTCTTTTCTCGGCCTACACGCACATCAAGCCCTTTCTGATGGCCAACCCCGGGTCGCCGATTCCACTCGGCATCGTCGCCCGGCTGGACAACGTCAAGCCAAACAAGTCCAGCGACGGGCACTACAACCTCGTGATCGCGGGCCTGACCTGGGACCTCAACAAGCAGACGGCAATCGCGCTCGACTACCAGGAGCAAACTCCAAAACATACGACGGCCGTTGTGCCGACCCGAGTCTACTACCTGCACGTCGTCACAAGCTTCTAGGGGGCGCGAGGGTCCGTCGGTCCAATG
>JALYJX010000083.1 GCA_030775065.1 Gemmatimonadota bacterium
ACGTGCTGGTGGAGAACGGGCGGATCGCGCGCATCGCGCCAGCCGGCTCGATCCACCCCGGACGGGGTGTCGAAGTCGTGGCAGCTCAAGGGCGAGTCCTGATGCCCGGCCTTGTCGATCTACACTCGCACGCCGACGCAAATCCCATCGCCTACCTGGCCCTCCTCTACCACGGCGTCACGATGGTGCGGGATATGGGATCACCGATGGCGTCAACGGCCGCGTTCGCGGAGGCCGCGGCAGCCGGCGTCCTCCCCGGGCCGCGTGTCGTGCTCGGCGGAGTCCTGATCAATCCGGGAGCGCCGTACGCGTTCACGGGTGCTAACATCCAGGGCACGCGTGACCGCATAGAGGCAGACCGCGCGCTGCGATTGGCGCAGGGTTTCGGCGCGTCGTTTATCAAGATGCAGTTCCCGGCGCGGTGGTCCGCCGGGGCCGAGCTCGTCCGACAGGCGCACGCCCTCGGCCTCCGAATCGGCGGTCACTGCGCGCACCCACTCCCGCTCATCGCCGCGGGCATCCAGCAGCTCGAGCATCTGACTCTCTGCAAACCGCTTAACCAGGCTCCGCCACAGCACGATCTCGTTCAGCTCTACCGCAATGCCGGCGTGATTGTCACGCCGACGTTTGCAATGATCACCTCGGTCATCGCCCGGGGCGACACTGCGGTGTTGCGGGCTCCGGATGTTGCGCCGTTTCTGCAGGTATCGCCGTCCGCGTCGCCGCCGGTCGCCCAATCCTGGTACATACTTCGCCGGCGGCACAGGGCGGCCGTCAGCGCATTGCACGACGGTGGCGTTCGGCTCGCCACTGGAACCGACGCTGCCGAATTTCCCGGCGCGCTCCATTTCGAGCTGGAAGATCTGGTCGCGGCGGGGCTGACACCGCTGGAAGCCATTGCCGCGGCGACCGGCGGAGCGGCCCGCGTGCTCGGCGCGGCGGACGACATCGGCACGATAGCCGTCGGCAAGCACGCCGACCTGATCCTGCTGGACGGCGATCCGCTGGAGGACATCCGTAACACGCGAAGGATCTCTCAGGTAATCAAGGGTGGAAGAGTGGTCGATCGGGCGGCGTTGATGCAGCGGGCGCGGGATCAATTCGCCCCACGCTGAACAGGCGCAAAGACCGGCATGATCGGCGCGGTAGCGAGCGGCACAAGATTCTCGTTTATCAGCGTCAGGCGCCAGTCTGTGGTCGCCGTGTTTTCTGAAGCCGCGCGAAGCCGCGCGAAGCCGCGCGAAGATTCTCGCATTGCATGGAGCCAGCTAACCGACGCAATGAAGCTGACGAGCGGTCAGCGGCAGCTCGCTTCGTTCGCTACTGTTCATCCGCTCGCAGCTTATTGCTGGGCGTTAGCTGGACATAATAACGCTTGACGTTAATAACGTACGACGTTATGTTCTTGGGTGATCAAGAGCTTCGCCGACCGGGACACTGAGCGCCTGTTTAGGCGCGAGCCGGTCAAGCGCTTCCCGGCAGACATGCTTCGAACGATGCTGCGAAAGTTAGTCGCCGTGGATGCGGCCGACGCGTTACCGGATCTGCGAATACCTCCAGGCAACCGATTGGAGAAGCTCAAAGGTCGTCGTGCTGGTCAGCATAGCATACGAATCAACGATCAATGGCGCGTCTGCTTCGACTGGAAGGATGGCGACGCCCATGATGTTGAGATCGTTGACTACCACTAGGAACTTCTTATGACTACTCGAAAGCTTGAGCCGATTCACCCAGGCGAAGTTCTGTTTCATGATTTTCTCGAGCCAATGGGGATTTCGCAGTATCGAGTAGCCCACGACATCAGTGTACCGGCGCGGCGGATTAACGAGATTGTCCATGGGACTCGCCGAGTCACAGCTGACACCGCGTTGCGCCTCTCCCGCTACTTCGGCACCTCAGAGCGATTTTGGCTCAACCTTCAGTCTCGGTTCGACTTGGAGGAGCAAAGGGACCTGTTAGGCGCCCGCCTGGAAAAGGAAGTGACCATCCTTCGCGCAGCCAGCTAGCACTCGCTGAAGCTTCTGACAAGCGATCTAATTATTCTCGCTACGCTCGCAATGGTACTATTCGCTTGCAGCTTGCTAAAGGCGCTGGATCACACCATGGCGTTGAGATGACACGCCAAGCCGGACTGAAGAAAGGTCGCCGAATTAGACCGTCCAGCCTGCACAGACTCGTATTTCGGGTGACATTGCGTCACATCAAGCCACCGATCTGGCGAGAGATCGATGTTCCTGATAACTACTCACTCCTACAGCTTCATCGTTGCATCCAGCTGGTGTTCGGCTGGCTCGATTATCACCTCTTCGAGTTCCAAGTAGGAAATCGGCGCTTCGAGGCGGCGGATCCAGAAGCGGAAGGCGAGGACGCCGCCAGAGTGAAGCTGCGAGAACTAAAGCTCACGCCGCGCTCGTCGTTCCTCTACATCTATGACATGGGGGACTCTTGGGAACACGACATCACGGTACGGGCTGTCGCCGTAGCGCGACCGGGCGAAGAGTTGGACAACTTGCGTATCTTACTGACGGCGCTCGGGCTGCCCCGCCTGAAGATGTCGGGGGACCACATGGATATGAACGCGCCATCGAAGCGCTTGCCAGCCAGAGGGTTGCTGATGATGACGAGCTTCTATCATGGCTCGGAGCGGATTTTGCGCCCGAACTCTTTGATTTACGAGCCGGTAACCATGCCTTAATGCTTGCCACGGCGTGGGGTGTGATCTAACACTCGTTGACAAGCACTTTTCCGGATGCGGCTACGTCGCCACGGTTATTACGTGCTTGCAGCTGAACTTGGGCGTTGGCCGAAAATGAAGTTCGATTGGTTCAACATCTGACGTATGGTCAGTTCCGCAGGTCCACCGAAGATTGACGAGATCGTCGTGTTTGAAATTCTTCGCGACTCAGCATGCGCAGAGTGTGGCGAGGAGCTCGGCCGTGGTCGCTGGCTCCGCATGGAGCGCGAGCGACCGCTCTGCCTCTCGTGCGCGGACCTCGCCCACCTGGTGTTTCTGCAGCGTGGCGATACAGCCTTGACGCGACGCGCCGGCCGATATTCGTCGCTGAAGGCAGTCGTGGTCCGCTTCAGTCGCACCCGCAGCCGGTATGAGCGACAAGGACTCCTCGTCGAAGAATCCGCTCTGGTCCGAGCCGAACAAGAATGCTTGGCGGATGCCGACGCGCGGGCACGCATGCGCGAGCGTCACGCTGAACGTCTAAGTGTCGCCGATGCGCGGTACCGAACCGAGTTCGCGCAACGCATTCGCGATCTGTATCCGGCTTGCCCGCGGGCGGAGTCGGTCGCCATCGCCGAGCACGCGTGCGCCAAGTACTCAGGGCGAATCGGCCGTACCGCCGACGCCAAGCGGTTCGAGGCCGAGGCGCTAGGCTTGGCTGTGCGCGCCCACGTGCGCCACGTGCATACCCGCTACGACAGCCTATTGATAAGTGGATGGGATCGTCACGAAGCTCGCGCCGAAGTCGCCGAGGAGGTTGAGCGCGTTCTCAGGCGTTGGTCTCCGTGCGCGTAAGTGGCAACTGGCGGCTGACGTTTCGATTTGAAGGGGGCGATGTCGCGGACGTGAACTACGAGGACTATCACTGATGAAGACCATTCGCATGTACCGCCCGCCGCACCCGGGAGAGATTCTTCGTGAACTCTGCCTGGTGCCGTTGAGCCTGAGCGTGACCGACGCTGCGGCGTCTCTCGGCGTGAGCCGCAACACGTTGTCCGCCATTCTAAATGGGCGGGCGGGCATCAGCCCGGAGATGGCGATTCGCCTGTCGATCGCGTTCGACACCACTGCCGAGAGCTGGCTTCACCAGCAGATGCAGCATGATCTCTGGCGCGCAGAGCAATCCCGGAAGCGTCTGCGGGTACGGAGGCTTTCCGCCGCATAGGTCCCTGGCCAACGGCGACATGCGTGATTCGACCAAGGGAGAGACGCCCGGCACAAACGGCTGGACTTAGTCCCACTCAAGACGGGGCATCCGATCGGCGTGTAGCAGCAGCTGAGCGTTGCGGGCCGGATGGTAGCCCTGCAAGAGTGTACGAACGCCTGTCGCTTTGCGGCTCGGGGCGGCGCGACGCATACTTGGCTACCATGACGTTCCCAACTCGATGATCGGCCTCACCGGCCGCTACGAGATTGAGCGCGAGATCGGACGTGGCGGGATGGCCACCGTCTATCTCGCGCGCGACGTGCGGCACGCCCGCCGCGTCGCGCTGAAGGTCTTGAGTCCGGAGCTCGGCGCCGTTCTGGGTGCCGAGCGATTCCTCGCCGAAATACGCGTCACGGCCAACCTGCAACATCCCAATCTGCTGCCGCTGTTCGACTCCGGCGAAGTGGATGGTCACCTGTTCTACGTCATGCCCTATGTCGACGGGGAGTCGCTGCGGCACAAACTCGATCGCGAGAAACAGCTGCCGGTGGCCGAGGCTCTGCGCATAGGCGTCGCCGTGGCCGACGCTCTCGATTACGCGCACCGCCACGGTGTCATCCATCGCGACCTCAAGCCGGAGAACATCCTCCTTCACGAGGGACAGCCGCTCGTCGCCGATTTCGGGATCGCGCTGGCGATCTCCAATGCCGGCGGCGAGCGAATCACGCAGACGGGCTTCTCGCTGGGCACGCCGCAGTACATGTCCCCCGAGCAGGCCACGGGCGACCGCACCGTCGACGGCCGCAGCGACATCTACTCGCTTGGCGCAGTGCTGTACGAGGCGCTCGCAGGCGAGCCGCCGCACATGGGTGGAACGGTCCAGGCGGTCATTGCCAAGATTTTGACAGAAACACCTCCGAGCGTTCGGGTACGGCGGCCGACCGTGCACCAGCATGTCGCCAGCGCCATTGCCCGCGCGCTCGAGAAACTGCCGGCAGATCGCTGGGCCACGGCCCGCGAGTTCGCGGCTGCCCTCCAGAGCGCTCCGGAAATGCTGCCGAGCGGTATCATGACCGCCGACTCGCTGGCCGTGCAACAGCCGGCGCAAGGTGCGGCCGCGACGCTCGTCGGCAATCTCGTGTCGCGGCGCGCGTGGGTCTGGGCTGCGGCGACCGTGGCCGTCGCGACCACCTCGTGGTTCGTGGCCGGTGCCTTCCGCGACGACGGTCCGCCGCTCCCGAAAACGCCGGTCGTCGTGCTGATGGATTCGCCGCACCCGCAGCGCGTCTACGATCCGGCGACGCTGCGCGCCGGTGGGATGAACGCGGATGACCTCACCGAATTACTGCGCGACCAGCCGCTGGTGCTCGTCAAGGAAGCGACGGGCTCGCGCTGGGACCGCGAGGAGCAATTGCTGTCACAGACTCCCGATCTCATTGTTGCGCACCGGTCAACCTTCTACGACGCAACGCTGCTCGGCGACAGCACGCTCGACAACAAGTACTTTGCGCAACTCTATGCGCCGGCAGCCGACAAATTCGAGTCCCTCCTGGGCTACGTGGCGCGGGCTAACCGGCACACGCGGTTCATCGTCTACAGCCGCGGAAGCTGGAAGACGGAGGCCGACGCTCGGGCCTGGATTGGCACCGTCGAGCGTCGCTTTCCAGCAATCACGGGACGGCTCACCGTCTATAAAGTCCCGCTTGACCGCGCGACCTTTCGAAACGAAACCACGGGCGGGGAGATCAAGGCCCTCGCCCTGGACGTGCTGCGGAAAGCGGGACGCTTATCGTCAAGCACGCCGCCTCGGTAACGCAAGGGGGGCGTTGACGCTCTCCCCAGTGGTGAACACAGACCGCTAACCCATGATCCAACTCCACAGTAAGATCCGGCTCGTTGCAGGCACCCTCACAGTCATGCTGTTCGTGGGATTCAGCTGGCCGGCGCTGGCGCAGAAACCGCGTCCGGTTGAAAGCTTGATTGCAAACGCGGACGCCATAGTGGTTGTTGAAATTCTATCGACTGACTACACGAGGACTCCTGCAGATGGGCCGATGGTGGCCGTGGCAAAGGTGCTGAAGGTTTTGAAGGGACCTTTCATCAGGGGGCGGCGTATTCGCTTTGCCGAGACGGCCTGGGTTGGTCCCAGTTATGAGAAGCGCGAGTACAGAGTTCTCTTCCTGGAGAAGACCGACTCGCCGGAAGCTGCGAAGGCGAGTGCGTGGTGGATATTGTCACACCTGTCGGCAAGGCGTGATTATTTCATCGAGAGAGATTCCATTCCTGATCTCTCGCTGGAGTCCTTGAGAACACTCGTGGAGAAGATTTGACTTGAAAGCTAGAACACCTCTACCGCGGTCCGAACTCCGGGAATGCGCGCCAGAGCGGTATCGACCGTGACAAGCGCGGCGCCGAGCCCTTCGGCCAGAGCGACGTACGCAGCATCGTAGGCAGTTGCATTCTGGCGCAGCTGCCAGATACGGCCGAGCAGGGGCTCGTGCGCGTACCGCTCGATCGGAAGATCAGCCAGATCGCGGAGCGCTTCTTCACCGCGTGCCGCCGTTATGTCGCCTGCACGCCAGTAGCGCCGCACAACCTGTGACACTTCCACGTCGATGAGGTGCGGTGCGTGCAACGTTTCTGTTTCGGCGAATAAACGATCCATGATCCGGTCCGCATGCTTGAGCCGCAGCAGCACTGCAATCACCGCGGAGGCATCGACGACGATCAGCGTGCGTCTCTCTCTGCGCGCAGGGCGCGGGCAGCGGATTCCCGCACCCTGGCGGGGGCGCGCTCCAGCAACCTGGCCCTGATCTCAGCCGGCGTGGGACGCTCGGCGATCGCCCTCACCTCGGCGATCAGGTAATCCGACAACGTCTGACCGTTTGCGGCAGCGCGGACCTTGAGCTTGCGATGCAGGTCATCGGGTACGTGTCTGAGCTGAATCATTTTGGACATGTGGTGAACATGTTAACATGTGATACGCATGTCAATGTTGCATGTTGTGCACCTGCTGCGGTTCCTGGACGTTAAGCGTCCGGGTAAATTTTCCACCAACCAGGGAGAGATTCCGATGAAAAGAGCGGCCGCAGCCGGACTCGCGCTTCTCAGCGCCCTTGTCACGGCGGATGCCACCGCACAGTCGCAGGATCCTGAGGTGCAGAGCGCTGCGTCAAACGCGCTATCCGCGTTTATCGCCTCGTGGAACCGAGCTGCTGCAGGTGATTCACTGGGATATGCGCAATACCGCGCGCTCTATTGGCCAGACGCAGATCTCGTCGATCCATCGGGAAACGTGTGGAACGATCAAAACGGCATCGTTCAAATGCACGTTGATCTGTGGAACGCACCTTTCAAGGGGAGCGTGGTCGACGGTAAGCTGCGGAAGGCCCGCCGGCTGAGCCCAACGGTTCTTGTCGCGGACTTCGACCTGACGCTTAAACTTGCCGGGCCTCCTCCCCCGAGCGGCCCTGGTTCCGGCGGTCCCGTCAAGGCGCACCTGAAAATGGTGATGACGAAACGCGGGAGCGAATGGAAGACGATCTCCTCGCAGAACACTTTCTTTTCCGACTCACCGCCACCGGCTGCCACGCCTGGTAAATAGAACCCAGGCGCAGGTCGTTTCATTTTATCGCAACCGTGGAGCGGGGGCTGACGATAATCGGTAGCTCCACGCGAGCGCCCGTCGGCCACATCCACACCTCGAGCCTCATCCTGCCGGGCCGCGCCGGAACGTACGTGAAATCGGCGGTCTCGCCGGGGCCCATCTCGACAGTCGCGGGACGTGTTACGCTCAGCGCCGACGGTAAATCCGCCCCATCCCGCGCGATCGGCTTCCAGCTGGCAACCGTCGAGTCATCCCCGAGGCGGAACCGCAGGATCATGTCGGCGTGGATGCTGACGATGCGAAGCCGGTGCGATTCGCCGACGGTCAAGTGGATCGGACGCGGACGAGACCGGCCGTTCACCAGAAGGAACGACGGACCATCCTTGTCGAACACCGGCAGCCCGCCGCCACCGGCAACGACGAGATGGTCATGTGTCGTGTCGCGCGGCGCGTCGCTCACGATTATCGCGCCGTACATGCCGGAACCGATCTGCCGCAGCTCGTGAAGGTGCGAGTGGTAGGGAAACGTCCCGCTGCGCGGCGGCGTGAACTCGGCCACGAATGAATCGGCGGGTGCGATCGGCGGCATGATGCGGGTGCCCATCCCGCTGAAGCCCGGAACGCCGTCGGGGTAGCTTTCGATCTCGAGGCCGTGCCAGTGCACGCCTGTCGGTTCGTCCATGTTGTTCTTCACGACTAGCCGCACGGGCTCGCCGCGGCGCAGCTCGAGGACCGGGCCAGGGATTCGGATGCTGTCACGCGCGGGTGCGGAGTCGCCCTGCTGAAGCATGAACCCGTACGCTGTCTGCCCGCCAATCAGCGCGAACGGACGCTTCTGTGCCAGCAGTCGGATTGTGCGTCGCCTGGAGATGTCCGGCTCACGGTATCCGGGCGCCGGGGTCACGTGCATCCCGATGACGAGACCGCGCATCTGATGCCCGCCGCTCACGCCGTCATGCGCATTCGCCGCGCCACCGGCACCACCCGCACCGGAGTGCGCGTCGTGCGTACCGTGCACGATATGCGGATCCGGTGATCCATGCAGCGTCACGTGATCGCCCACGTGGGATGCGAAGTGACAGTGAAACAGCCAGTTGCCGGGCGTTGAGGGCACCCACGAGATGGACATCGTCCCGCCCTGCTGCATCACATGCATGTTCTGCAGTGGCTGAAGATGCGGCGGGATGGCGGTGTCGGCGCGCTCTCCACCTGTGCGCGTGACGCGGAAATAGAATCCGTGAAGGTGCATCGGATGCTCGATTGCCGCCGCGTTGATCAAGCGCCAATGAACCGAGTCGCCCTGCTCGAGTGTGAGACGCTCGTTGTGCGGCCATGCCTTTCCGTTGAAGACGAGCACGCTCTCGAATGGCTTGTCGGGATAGGGATGGAACCACTCAGTAACGAGCCAGACCTGGTCCCGGTTGCGGCTCGAGGAAGTGCCTGGAGGATCCACGACGAAGGCGCCCGTGAGCTGCGAGTCGAGCCAGTCGCGATCCCGCCAGCTTCGGAGCCCCTTGAGAACGCCCCAGTAGAAGAACGTTCCCACTGAGTCCAGCGTGAAGCTGATCTCCAGCGCCGCACCTGGGGCCAGATGCAATGTGTCGTCACCCGCGGCGAGCGACTGGCGAAACCCGCTCATCATCACGGCGGAGTCGGAGCGATTGCGAAGGGTCAGGCGTACTTTCGTGCCGACCTCCGCGCGCAGGAGCGGACCCGGCACCTGCGGAGCCTTGCCCCGCTCGGCGAGTGCGAGGATGCGCACAACGGGATCGCGGGGACCTTCAGCACGCCAGGCCGCCTCGACTATGTCGAGCGCCAATGTGAGAGTGCGATCGGCGATCCGACCCGCGGGCACACGGTTCTGGTTGATGACCACCATCGGCGCATTTGCGACGGGACGCGGCAATGGACGCCGCGGCAATGGCGCCACGAGCGCATCATGCACTTGCGGCGTAACGACCCAGAGCATGGCATGCAGCACGGAAGCCAGCATCGTTTTCGACCGGAGTTAGAGTGGCGCTAAGCTCACCTCGCCGGGACGGTTGTCAATCGGAAATCTTCGCGGCAGCGTGTCGCGGCTCTGCAGACCTTGCCACGTGCTCGGCCCTCGCGAGGGGTTCGCGCCACATTTCGAGAGCGTGTCCAGGAAGGTGTTGACTGGCATTCGTCCACAACGGCTGCATAATACATGGTCATGCCTCCGGTCCGGCTGCGATTCGGATCAGCTGCGGCAAAGGGCAACAGCTGAAACCAAGGTCGCCCACACGACGTAACGCTCACGTGAACAATCCCTCGCAAGACCCTCGGCCAGTCGATTCTCGCGTCGCGAACGCCGCGCCGCGCGACTACATGGAACGTGGGCCGCTGGTTCCCTCCTCGCGCGAGGCGGAGCAGGAAGCTGTTCCCGATGAGCGTCGGATCCTGACAATCCTCGGCGAAGCACGCCGAAAGGGACGGTGGATCGTACCGCGGCTTCTGCGTGTTCGGGCTTACTTTGGCGACGTCAAGATCGACCTCCGCGACAACCCCATCCCGGCGGATTTCACTTTCGATGTCGGAGCTTTCGCAGCGAGCGTAACTCTCATCGTGCCCCCTGGGGTCAACGTCGTGTTCGACGTCTTCGCCTTAATGGGAAATGCCACCAGCCAGGCGGACGAGCCTTCCCATGGCGACACGCGCGCACAATGGATTCGCGTCGGCGGCAGCGTGGTTATGGGCGAAGTGAAAGTTCTTGTGCGAGAGCGGGATACCTAGGCCACACAGGTCGGACCCACGCATGGCGCGCACAATGTCCACCACTTCGTGGCTCGGGCCGTGATTCCCACCTAGATTAGCCGCACACTTTCTCAGGGCTACGGCCGGCGGATGGAAGAGCTGCGCGAACAGTTGCAAGCCACGCTCGGCGAGAGCTATCGACTCGAGAACGAGCTCGGCGGTGGCGGAATGTCGCGCGTCTTCGTCGCTGAAGAGGCATCGCTCGGCCGTAAAGTCGTCATCAAAGTGCTCCCCCCGGAAATGGCCGCCGCGGTCAGCATCGACCGATTCAGGAGAGAGATACAGCTCGCTGCCCGGCTGCAGCATCCGCACATAGTGCCGCTTCTCTCGGCCGGCGAGACCAACGGCCTGCCTTACTTCACAATGCCTTTCGTGAAAGGCGAGTCGTTGAGGGCGCGCCTCGCGAAAGGCGGAGAGCTGCCGGTATCGGAGGCGGTCCGCATCCTTCGCGAGGTGGCTTCCGCCCTCGCGTATGCTCATGAGAATCAGGTCGTGCACCGCGACATCAAGCCCGAGAACGTTCTCATCTCCGGCGGGTCGGCGATGGTTACCGACTTCGGCGTTGCCAAAGCACTGACTGCATCGAGCGGGGCAGCGCCGGGAGACACTCTCACTTCTCTCGGTGTCGCTCTGGGAACACCCGCATACATGGCCCCCGAGCAGGCAACGGCTGACCCGAATACGGATTACCGTGCCGACATCTACGCTTTTGGTGTGATCGCATACGAGATCCTCACCGGCTCGACGCCGTTTTCGGGACGATCGCCGCAGGGAACGCTCGCGGCGCACGTGACCGAATCGCCCGAGCCGGTCACCAAGCGCCGATCCGCGATTCCTCCGCAGCTCGCCAGTCTGGTGATGTGGTGCCTCGAGAAGCGGGCAGCGGACCGGCCACAGACTGCGGCCGAAGTCGTTCACGAGCTGGACGCCCTCTCGACACCGAGCGGCGGTCTGGCGCCGACGAGATCAGTTCCGCGCGTGCAACAGGAAAGGTCGCGAATCCCGCGGACCGCGCTCGTGGTCGGCGGAGTCGTCGCCGTCCTGCTCGTCGT
>JALYJX010000084.1 GCA_030775065.1 Gemmatimonadota bacterium
TGACTGCTGTTACGCGACGCACAGCCCCGCGCGCCACTCACTCCATTACGAATTCGCGACGGAAGATCACGTCGAACGAATAGGTCTTGGGCTTGGTCTTCGCTTCCATTACACCGGCAATTCGCTCGAGCCTGGCAGGTATCCCCATGATCTTCTCCTGCGCCTTGCGGCCGACGTCGTTCAGATCGGTGAGCTTGTCTATCGCCCAGAACTTGATCTGCTCCTCGACGATCTTGAGGTAATCCCGAGGCCCGTAGATACCCGCGCGGCGCACGACATCGGCTAGCTCGCGGAAGTGGGGCATGTTCACACCGGGCATGTCGATCGCCGGCATTATCCTGGCCGCCGACTCGAGCGCCTGGTTCGGATCGCGCTCCAGCACCGCCTTGAAGACGGATCTGTAGAACGTGAAGTGCCTCGCCTCTTCCTTCGCGACGTTGGAGAGCACAAGTCCAATCGTCGGCTCCGTCTCCGAGGCGAGCTTGCCCGTATTCGCGTGCGAGAACTGCGTTGCGCGCTCCTGCAGCGACGTATAGACAAAAACGCGATAGGGATCGCGATCCCAGTCTGGAGCAAACCCGGCGCGCATGTAGTCGAACTGCATTTTCTCGATGACAACGCGGTCGAATACCTCTGCGTCGCGCGTGTAATCGTGAAGAATCACGCCGTGACGGTCCTCTTCCGCCGTCCACAGGTTGGTCCATGACTGCCAATGGCTGTCGTCGCCCAGGTATACGGCGAGAATGCGGTGGAAATGCGGCAGTCCTTCCTCCGTGAGCAGGTTGAGCGCGAGAGCAACTCTAGCCGGCTCGCTGATGCCCTTTGCGCGCTCTCTCAGCTCGCGACGATGTCTTTCGGGATCTTCGTCCGGAGGAGGATCGAGAATCTCGCTGGGGAACCACAGGATACGCTTCGCTTCGTGCGTCCGCATCAAATCAGCCACCACGTCCTCGAGGTCAGCGAGAACCTCGATCTTCGAAAGCATTTCGGTGTCGGCGGTTTGCACGGTCAAATCGACTTCTCCGGATCAGGGCGTCAGAGTCGAGCGCCCCCCGACCGGCCGGTCGGGGGGTGCCATTCTAGATATGCACATTGCGGCGGCCCGCATCAAGTCTGCCAAAGGCCGGGCTCGATCAGCCCGGCGGAGTGTACTTGCCGCCAAGCTTCGCCGATAGCGATTCAAGGTAGGCGTCAATGGTCGAGGTGTGTCCCATCGCACGGGAGACTACCCGGAAAATCGGGTTGTAGACCTCGCCGTGCTCTGTGATCGTAATGAGGCTGCCCGCACGGTCGGGAACGATCACGTAATCCCAGCTACCACCGAACGGCAACCCCTTGTCGGTGATTCGCGTAACAAGGTGGCGCGGGGGCTCCGAGGTTTCCGCCTCGTATGTCAGCGCATTCCGGCTTCGTGAAGTCTCCTTCCACACAACGTTGCCGTTGCGCGAAGGAAGCGGCTCCGCGACTGCGACATCCTTTCTCCAGCTTGGAAACGCGGGGATGTCCGTTATCACAGTCCATACACTCTCCGGCGGCTGCGAAAGCCGGGCGGTGCGTGAAGCGGTGTGGTTCTGCGGCATCATCGACCCGGTTATGAAGACCGCTGCCACGAGCAGGACTAACACCCCGACGATTATGCCAAGCCACTTCAGCATGTCGCTCCCCGGATCAGAGAATTGGCGCGGATTCGGCGGCGCCTTCCGCGGATTCCGGCAAGTGCGCACGCGAGACCTCGAGATAGTCTACAATCTCAGCGAGCCGTTTCTGCACGATCCTCCATTGCTTCGGCCTTCGCGATGATCTCGAGCAGCTCCTGGACGGCTGTCTGGCCGTGGTCCCGGGCATACCACATCCGCACCTGACGATATCGCTCGTTGTTCGGAAGCGCGAGACCACTCTCCGTCACCCATGCCTGGAGCGATCCTGGCCTCGGCCCCCACCAGCCACGCTCGATGAAGTCGTCGTCGAGCACGATGATCACGGGAATGGAGCGCGACAAACCGGTAAGATGCGAAGTGATGAGATCGGGATTCGCGTCGCGCCCAATGATGCGCGTGTCGATAAGCGGTGTCGCCTCGGTGAGTCGCGCGATTACAGGAAGAGTGTTGAGCGAGTCGCCGCACCAGTCTTCGCTGAGAACGAGGAGATGCCAGGGCTGCCGAAGCCGAGCTACCCGCTGATGAACATCGTCGGATAGCTTCGCGCGCTTGTAGAGTGCGTCCCACAGCTCACTGTTCTTCTTCGGCCGCTGGAGAAACTCCGAAAACGTCTCGCCTGCCAGAAATCGCTCTTTCAGCAGCCCGCGCTCAGTCACGACGCATATCCAGATGCCAGATGCCGTCTTCGAGGTAAGGATCGGCGAGTCGGCGAAAATCGAACCCCTCGTAGAAGCCTTCGAGGTACAGTTGCGCAGCCAGCCGGATTGGCTGCCCCCAGCCGGCGTCAGTGATACGCTGGAGCGCTTCCACCATGAGGGCTTTACCCAGTCCGCTCCCTCGCGCAGCAGGGTGCGTCAGAACGCGGCCAATCGAAGCCTCGGGGTACTTCACACCTGGCGGAAACAGCCGAGCGTAGGCGGCGAGCAGCAAACCATCGGCTGTGTTCCGCCAGCCAAGGAGATGATGGGCAAAGTGGTCGGCTCCGTCGGCGTCGAGGTATTGACACTTCTGCTCGACGATGAAGACGCGCTGGCGCACCTCCATCACCGCGTACAGCTCGCCCGCCGTGAGCTCGTTGAACGGGCAGCACTGCCACGTTACCGTCAGTTCGGTTGGACTCGTTCTGGTCGTCATCCGTATGCTCCGGCCACAATATACGACCGGCCGCGGCGACGGCGTTTTGCCGAGCGTGCATCCGCCGTCTACGTTATCTCAATGCAACCGTCAACAGCCCGCGACAAAGCCCTCAACCGGCTCCCACTGATAGGAAGGGAAACCGAGCTTGCACTCCTCACTTCGGCGCTCCGCGAAGCAGAGGAAGGTTCGGGACGCACGGTATTCCTCTCCGGTGAGGGGGGAATCGGAAAAACGCGGGTCGCGGCCGCTGCCGCCGAGTGGGCGGAACAAGAGGGTTGGAATGTGGTCCTCGGCCGTGCATACGCTGTGGAGACCGGCATCCCGTACGCCCTTTTCTCCGATGCCCTTCTCCCTTCGCTGAAGAGGATGGAACCATCGACTCTCGCCGTTCTCACGCGAGGGAGCGCGTCCGAGCTGGCGTACCTCTTCCCGGCTCTCGCGACGACCGGCAGCCGCGAGTCTGCTGCGGCGGGGATCGATCCTTCTGATCTCAAGGCGCGCATTCTCTGGAACTTCAGCCAGTTCCTCGGACGATACGCGGCAAAGCAGCCGCTGTGCCTGATTCTCGAGAATCTGCAATGGGCGGATGCGTCGTCGCTCGAGCTGTTCCATTTTGTCGCTCGCCAGATCACCGGACAGCGAATCGCACTTATCGCGACATACAACGACACAGAGGGCGATACCAATTCAGTACTTCGCACGACGGAACAATCTCTCGTGCGTCTCGGAGTCGCCACAAAGTGCCGCCTCGACCCGCTGTCTCAGGCGGAAGTTGCAGAAATGCTGGAGCTCGTCTTCGGGGTCGACGCCGCGTCGATTCGTCCATTCACCGCTCTCCTCTATGGATGGACTCGTGGAAATCCATTCTTTGTCGAGGAGACGCTCAAGTCCCTCATCGAAGCGGGAGCACTGGAGTCCACGGACGGCCGGTGGACGGGGTGGGAAGTTGAATCTCTCAAGATGCCGGCAACTATCCGCGACGCGGTTGCGGGCCGCCTCGAGAGGCTATCCGGCGATGCCCGCGAAATTGCCAATCTCGCCGCGGTGATCGGCAGAAGCGTGACGTTCGACAGGCTGCACGCCGTCTCGTCGCTTGGCGAGGATCAGCTCGCGACGGCACTCGATGAGCTTGCGGCGCAGCGGATTCTGGAGGAGCGGGACAGTGCAGGCGGCGCGAGGTACGATTTTACTCATCCGATTCTTCAGCAGGTTACCTACAACTCGCTGGGAAGTGCGCGCGCACGGCTGCTCCATGCCACCGTCGGCGAGGCGCTCGAGCTTTATTACGGGGCCCGCGCAACGGAACACGCCGGTGAGCTCGCGCTGCATTTCTCGCGGGCGCACACGTTCGCCCCAAAGGCGGTGCGTTATCTGAACGAGGCGGGACGTGCCGCGCTCGTGACGTACGCCAATCGAGAAGCAGCGAGTCACCTCTCCAGCGCGCTGGAGCAGATCGAGGCTGGTAGCGACGATGTGCCGGAGAGAGACGAAATCATCCGGAATCTCGCCCGAGCCCGGCAACGGCTTGGCGATTACGACGGCGCATTGCAGCTCTGGACGCTCGCCAGAGATGCTGCAGTCGAGGATGGTGACAATTCAGCGCTTGCCGCCATCAAGCACCGCATGGGTCTCGCCTGCTACTGGAGCGGACGCTACGAGGATGCGCTCGAGCATTACGCCGAGGGCTTGCGCGCTGCGCAGGGGTCAGCGGACAACACTGTAGTCGTCAGGCTCCACCTCGCAAAAGGAATCTGTCTTCAGGACCTCGGCAGGCTCGAGGCGGCTAAAGCCGAAGTCGAAGTCGCGCTCGTCGCGGCCGAGCAAACCGGAGATCCGACGCTCCTGGCCCGCGCGCATCGGGCTTTGCTTCTTCTGTACGCCTGGACGGGCCCGGCCAATGTCGCCCGCGAACATGGCGAGAAAGCGTTGGCTCTCGCCGAAAGCTCGAGCGACAGGATGCTGGCATGGACCGCCCACTGGGGAATGGGTCTCCTCGCCGGCCTGACGAGTGACGCTCCCGCGGTAGCAGGGCACATCGCCGAATGCGAGAAGCTGGAGGAACAGCTCAAATCTCCATTGCTGCCGCTCTGGACCGCGGAGCTTGCGATTCAATACGCCTCCGGCGTCGGGGACTGGGACGCCGGAATCGCGACCGGCGAGCGCACGATCGCTCTCGCGCACGCGTTGGGCCAGAAGATTCTTTTGCCGCGTCTCCTCGTGTGGACGGGGCTCATCTACCTCTGGCGGAGTGATCTGCCCAAGGCGAAAAGCTATTTCGATCGTGCGTGGGATTTGTCAGGCGCGGGAAAAGGAGAAATCGGCTACGCCGATGTTCCGACAGTGGTGCCGGCTCACATGGGGCTCGCGGCATATCACCTGGAGACTGACGATCTGGCTGCCGCGATACGAATCGGAGAAGCGGGCCTCGAGATCGCCGATCGGGCCGGCTATGTATCGTGGTCGCTTCAGTGGCTGCTCCCGGTTGTCGGCGAGGCGGCCCTGTGGGTTGCCGATTTCGAGAGAGCGGAGCGACACTCACAGCGGATGCGGCGCGATGCGACGCGTCTGAGCAACCGGCTCGGTCTCGCCATGGCCGATGCGTGCGACGGGATGCTGCGGCTGTTCCGTGACAAGGATCCCGTTGGAGCTCAGCCGCTGCTGCGCGCGGCGATAGAATCTCTCGAGTCCATTCCCTTCCCTGACACGGCCGCCCGGGTGCGAAGGGTTCTGGCGCTCACTTATCGAGACACGGGCGACCGCGAATCCGCGACGAAGGAGCTGAAGAAGGCGCATGACGTATTTGCGCGACTCGGCGCGGCAGGTGAGCTCTCGAAGGTCCGTGACGAGCTGAGGGTCATCGGCATCCGGCCACCGGCGCGCTCCGTTGCAACGGGCGCCGGAGGTCTCACCGGCCGGGAAACCGAGATTGCGCGAATGGTCTCGCAGAGAAAATCAAACAAGGAGATTGGCGCTGCGCTCGACATTTCCGCCCGTACCGTGAGCACGCACTTGTCGAACATCTTCCTCAAGCTGGGCGTTGGCTCGCGCGGAGAGCTAGCCGATTTCGTGCGGTCGAACGGGATTCTCGAGTAACTCCGGGCCACGGACACGGTCGTTGCAACGAGCGAGCTGCCTGAGCCTCAGAGCCTCACCAGATACGACAGCTTCATGAAGAGCTGGTTCTCGGTTCGCAGCCGCCTTCCATTCTCGACGATCGGCTCGTCGAAGTCCTGGCTTCCCTCATTGTATCCGACGTAGAAGAAAGACGCCGGGCCGAGCTCATAGCTCACCAGGGCGCTGCGCGCGCGCACGACTCCCCGCCGGTCGAACGGATTCGCAATCCGCGCATCGTACTGGTTCGAGTACTGCTCGATGAGTCTCAGTCCGAGCGGGCGGCTGAACTGGTAAGCAGCTTTCACCCGCAAAATGCGCGCGTCGTCCACCAGCGGACTTCCCCATTTGTCTGCGTGCCACGTGCGTTGCCCCTTGATGTCGACGCTGGCCTGTGGGAGCGGCCGTACGACGAGTTGGACATTTGCGTTGTATCCCTTGCCTACTCGCGAGAGCGACTGATCGACAATCTCGCGGTCACCGAAATAGATATTCCCGGAGACGGCAATCACCTGTGACGCGTTCGACGCTGCCTCGAGCACCAGCCCGGTCATGTAGAGTCCTTTCTCGAAAAGCGTCAGATGCTGCCTGAGAGGGATGATTGCGAACGACGTTGCCTTCTGAAGCTGGAATTGGAAGGGGAGAGTGACCGTATAGTCGAGAAGCCTGCCGCCAAAGGCTCTGGCGGTACTGACGTTGATACCCTGTGAGAGCCACTGGAAAATCTTCGATGACGGATACTGCGTGGCCGTGACGCGTCCGCCCAGCTGCTCGATTCCGACCCGCGAGAACCGACCGACCTGATCGCGAAATCCGGAGTCGGCGCCCGACGCCAGCAGCGCGGCCGACAAATATTTTCCCGATTGTGCCAGGAGCGCGCGGTAATACACTCCCTTTCGCGTCCTGCCATCGAGCAGAGTTGCATCAGCTGGATCGAAGGGAGCTTTGTCGGAGCTTCCTCCGCCTTCCGCCTTCAGTGTGATGCTGCCCCGTCTGAGGGATACATCGATCGCTCCAACGCCGTTGCGCGAATCGCCGGCGCGTCGGGCCAGGGCGGTGACCCCGACATACGAATCCGCGAGAATGTCTGCACGTACTCGTCCAACGAGGACGTCCGCCGCAGCGGACTGCAGAGGACGGTACTCGCTCGATTCGTATCCCGCGTAGCTGAAGTAACCCGGCTGATCGTCGCGGACATAGAGCGAGCCGAAGGTGACTCGTCCCTGCTTGCCGGTCAGGCGCACGCCGGCCGCCGGGTCGACGATTGCCCGGGAATAGAACAGGTCGCCGATGTTGCTGCGCGACTCGTCGAGGGATCGCGGAATCTCGAATGCGTCGCGGCTCTCGAGGAAGAACGTCCGCCGCTCCGACTGGAACAGCGTGAAGCGCTGATTCACGCGCACCTGGTCGTCGTCCGATTCCACCTGCGAGAAATCGGGGTTCAGCGTCGCGTTGAGAATCGTCGACGACATGAGTGTAAACTTCACATCGCCTCCCACCGCACCGCGCGGATCCCCTAGGTCGAAGCCAAGTGGAGGACGCGTGGCAAAGAATTGCCCGCCGGAGAGTGCCGAGTCGGCGGCGAAGCGTCTCGTGCCGAGCCGCGAGCCCGAAACGTACGGGAGCACGTCGATCGTCTTGTGCTTGTCTATCCCCGTGATTCCGACGAGGACACCTTCCTGGCAGATCTCACATGGATTCCCATGGCGACGGGCAACCCATGAATCCTTCGCGCCGGCGCGTCCGTAAACCCGTACCACATTGAAGCCGATCGAGAGCGGATCAGCGTGGGGAAACCTGAGCGACGCCCAGGGAATCATCATCTCCACGGACCAGCCCTGATCGTCCGTGCGGCCGGCAGAGTACCACACGAAGTCGGGCGCCGGATCGCCCTCCAGCCCTTCGACTTTGATGCCGTCGGTTTGGATGCCGAACGGATTCGCCTTGAACTCGACCGCTCGTCTCTTGTCGAGGAAGGTATCGAGGAGGAACGTCACGCGATCGTCGCCTTCCCCGCCCCGCTCGCGCGGAAACACCGTCGCGCGCACCTGGCCCGGCCGGGACTCGAGCGCGCGGAATCCGAGGAACAGGTACTGCGCATCGTACGCGACGTAGGCGATGCTTTTCTCCCGGCCGCGGACGAGGTCGTTCGGCTCGTACTCGACGAAGTCGGTGAGCTTCGCGGCGTGAGTCCACGTCGCGTCGTCCAGCTTGCCGTCGAGAACCGGGCGCTGCGAGACCCTGGGAATCGCGATGCGGACCGAGTCGGCTGGCTTGAGGAGTGTGGAATCGGGGGCCCCCGCGAGTGCCACGATTGCCGCGAGAATGAGCATCTGGTCTGAGTTGAAAGTCGCCCAAACTTAAGGCGAAGCGAGGATGGTGGCGATGAATGGTGTAGCTAAGTGAATCGGTTCTTTTCAGGGTTTTCGTGAAAACAGCCAACGGTGGCTTCGGCAGCACCAGTCGCAAACCCTGGTTTCCGCGCAAAGGAGCGATGGGAGTGCAGAGCCGGGTCGACCAATGCCGCGGGCGTGTGCCTGGTTCGGGTAAAGGGGCACCACCCAGGACGCTATGCGCTCCAAAGAATCTGCGCAGTATTAGGCTGCAGTGGCTTGCAGCAATTGAATACCACATGATCCTGCGGTCGATTCCTGACTCGTTCGTGGCGATGGGGCTTGGGTGCCATTGTATTTACAGGAAATCGCAAGGCCTCCGCCGCTTGCAGTTTCCTTTGTCTCTCCGCAGTCTAGGTAAGCAGTCCACTATGTAGTTAGGCGTACACTCTGCCAACATAGAGGCAAAACGATGCGAATCCAATCCTTCCTCGGCCCGAGCATGTCTGCCGTTCTTGCGACCGCCCTGGCGGCCCAAACGCCAGCACGAATCGCTGACCTGCGTCAGTGCGCTCTCGCCAGTGGTGCAAAGATCGAGAACTGCCGGATCGGATATCGCACCTTCGGTCAAAAAAACGCGCAGGGCACGAATGTCATTCTGATTCCCACGTGGCTGAGCGGGAAATCAAGCGACTGGGTAGGGTTCCTGGGGCTCGGGCAAATCATTGACACAACGCGCTACCACGTGATCGTCGCTGATGCGCTTGGCAATGGAGTCTCCTCTTCGCCGTCGTTGACGCGTGGTTTCTTTCCGCAGATCACAATCGGGGACATGGTTGAGACCCACTATCGGCTCGCACGAGAGGTGTTGGGCATCAACCACCTTCGAGCGGTGGTCGGTGTCTCGATGGGCGGCATTCAGGTGTTTGAGTGGGCCGCGGCTCATCCGGATTTCGTTGATCGTTTTGTCTCCATTGTCGGTTCGCCCGAAGTCGCACGCCATGACAGAGCGTGGCTTGTAACGCTCGTCCGCATGATTGACGCCGCTGAGACGTACCAAGTTCCTCGGGATACCGTTTGGCGCATGTTTGCAGGAGTCTATGTTCTCGTCGGCGATGTCCAAGAGGCCGTGAATGGAACTCCCGCCGCTGACGCCGACTCTCTCCTTGCGGCTTTCGCTGTCAACTTGTCAAAGTCGATAGACCTCGCCGATTATGCGGTGCAGGCACGCGCCATCCTCGCGTACGACTTTGGAAAGTCACCACGATCGGATTCAGCCACTGTTCTCGCGGGTCTGAAGGGTCGATTTCTTGTCGTGAATTCGCCCGATGATCGGGTTATCTCGTCGGGGCCAGCACTGTCATTGGCACGCCGCATCGGTCTAGACACGCTGGTGCTCCGGAGCTCGTGCGGCCATGGGGTCTTTGCATGCGAGGCAACTCGGATTGGTACAGCGGTGCAGGCGTTCCTCGCGCGGTGACGCGTAACCACACGTTGCTGCCGACAATCGCAAATGATTTCGGACGGCGCGCGCTCCGCGCGCGCTTTTATTGATAGCGTTTGCAGCAAAACGTGAATCGTTAGACCGCTACTCGGAGTCGCATGGAAGGTCCATGTTCGGACGTGTAACTTTCAGCACTGGCGTCGCGCACAAGTCACGGTAACCTGTAAAGTTAACCCGCCCTGAGCATCCCATGTCTCGCCTCCTATTAGCGGCTTCCCTCGCCCTGCCCGCCGCCCTGAGCGCGCAGACTTTGCCCCCTGTCGCCACCGTTGCCCGCGTCGCGGACTCGCTCGCGCAAGCCTTCCTTGCCGAGCATGGTGCGCCGAGCGTGGCCATCGGCGTCATACGTGGCGCAGACACCATCGTGATGAAGGCGTGGGGCAAGACCGATCTCGAGCAGGGCGTCGTGGCGACCGCCAAGTCAGTCTATCGGATTGGCTCGGTGACGAAACAGTTCACTGCCGCAGCGGCGATGCAGCTTGTGGAACAGGGCAAGCTGCGGCTCGACGATTCCATCGGCACGCACATTAGCTCCCTTCCCGCTGCTTGGCGGCCGGTCACCGTCCGCCAGCTGCTCAACCATACATCGGGCATTCCCAGCTACACCGCCATTGGGCCCGCATGGGCGCGCCGTTGGGGTGAAGAGATGACCCCTGATACGCTCCTCGCGCTCACCGCGGCCGCGCCAATGCGCTTTCCGTCCGGTACCAAGTGGGAGTATGACAACACGGGCTACGTACTTTTAGGCATGCTGATCGAGAAGGGCACTGGTCGCCCGTGGGGCACCGACCTGGAAGAGCGTTTCACCAAACCTCTCGGCCTGTCCGACACGCGTAACTGCACGGCGACGCCTCTCGTGCCGCGCCGCGTGCGTGGATATGACCCGCAGGGCAACGGCTGGGTGAACGCGCCGTACCTCGCAATGTCGCAGCCGTACGCCGCCGGGGCGATCTGTTCCACCGTTGGAGACATCGCCAGGTGGAACCGCGCGCTGCATACCGGCAAGGTGGTGTCGCCGGCGTCGTACGCGCTGATGACGAATCCTGCCGGCGTCGCGGTGGAAGCCAAGTATGGCTTTGGCCTCGGTCGCGACACCGTTGGCGGTCGGCCGATGATTTCGCACGGTGGCGGCATTCACGGATTCCGAACGGAGAATGTCTGGGTGCCAAGCGAGGAGCTGTCCGTAACGGTGCTCGCCAACTCAGGGTCCGCGCCGGCTGATAGGCTGCGGCGGCAGCTCACGCTGGCAGCGTTAGGCCTAGCGCTCGATCAGCCGCCCAAGGTCGTGCCGCTCTCGGCGGCGGATCGGGCGCGATACGTAGGAGTGTATGCCTTGGCGCTGCCAGGCGGGACGAGGGATTTCACGGTCGCCGAGCAGGGCGAACAATTGACCGGACAGTTGGCGGGACAAGGGCCAAACCCGATGCTGCATTTTGGGGAGCACACCTTTGGCGTGTCGTTTGACCCGACGGTCCGGGTGATCTTCGCGGTAGAGGGAGGGCGGGCGATGAAGTT
>JALYJX010000085.1 GCA_030775065.1 Gemmatimonadota bacterium
GCCATGCTCCGCGCGTTGTCGAGGTAAAACAGCATTGCCGGACTTTTCGCCACTGCGCCGAGCAGGTCGCGGAACTTCCCGAGCGTGTTCGGTCTGATGACGTCCCGCTCGTACTCGACCAGGTAGTACGGCTGCGGCGGACCCTTGCCCGCGAAGACGCTGAAGTGATTGAGCCAGAAATCAGTCATCACTTCCTCGAGCTGGCGATTGCTCGCAACCGCGCGGGCCACACGTGCGGATTGGAGCTGCCCCACGAACTGCCGCCGCGCCATTCCTGCCTTTCGCACGGTCATTCGATCTTCACCTGAGATCTGCGCGGAGTCGGCCATGTCACGCCTGACCATCCTGCGCTCCCGCTGCGCCTCGGCGAATTCCCTGAGAAGGTCTTTCTGATCCCGCTTCAGGATGTCATAACGTGAAGCAAACTGCTCGAGGCCGGTGTTGTCGATTCTTTCAGGATGGAGCTGGAGGTCGATCCACTTGTCGAGTCCCATTGCGCGGACTTTCTGAGCATCTTCGGGCCGAGAGCCGAACGTCAGCCTGTTGAGCGCCTGAATGATCTGCTGGTCGGCGGCGAGCTCACGGTGGTCGAGCCGGGCTGTTGATGCCGGATGCCGCTCAGCAGGGCTGGTCGGTTGTGCCGCAACTGATGTAGCGGCGGCGCCCCAGATTATGGCGGCGGCAATGCAGATATTCGTCCGGTGCATAGATCCATTGTCTCCACGAGTACCGGCTGGTAGACGCTCGACGCCTCTCGGCGTTAATGGTCCTGGTTCGTCAGTTCCAGGGACTCTCAGCGACTTTACTCCAACGCCTTCAGGTACTCCTTCAGATCTGTCCTGGGCTGAGGGTACTCGAGGCCGAGCCCGCTGAGGGTCTCGACAATCCGCTTTGCTATCAGGTAGTTCCTCGCCTTGTTCTTGTTCGCCGGAACGAAGTACCACGGCGCCCATGCTGTGCTGCATTTCCTGACCGCGTCCTTGTATGCCGCATTGTACTTGTCCCACAGGTTGCGCTCGTCCAGATCGCCAGCGTTGAACTTCCAATTCTTTGTGGGATCCTCTATGCGCTCCACGAGTCGCTTTGTCTGCTCCTGGCGTGAGATATGGAGGAAAAACTTGAGGATCACCACTCCGTTCTCGGTGAGTATGCGCTCGAACTGGTTGATCTGATCGTACCGCTGGGACCAGACGGCTTTCGAAACGAGCTCGTGCACCCGTACAACGAGCACGTCCTCGTAGTGCGACCGGTTGAAGATTCCGATCATTCCGCGCTCGGGAACCACATGGTGGACGCGCCACAGGAAATCATGCGCCAGCTCATGAGCGCTCGGCGCCTTGAAGGAGTGGACTCGCACACCCTGCGGATTGCAGGCATCGAATACAGTGCGGACGACTCCGTCCTTGCCGGACGCGTCGCGGCCCTGAAGAACAACCAGCACCGTGTACCGGCCGTCGGCATACAACACCTGCTGGAGCTCGCCAAGGCGCTCGGTCGCCTTAGCCAGCTTCTTCTCGATCTCGTCGCCTTTCGGCAGATCGTCGGGCGGATCGGCGGCGTCATCGCCCAGGGAGAGCGCGGCGCGAGGGGAAACAGGATCAAGAATCACGAGCAGCCTCCTTCTATATATGGATTGACCGGCCGAGTACGCCGAGCGCGGCTTCCTTCACAGCTTCCGACAACGTCGGGTGCGAATGCACCGTGATGCCAATGTCCTCCGACGACCCGCGGTACTCAAACGCGAGCACCACTTCCTGGATTACCTCGGACACGTTTGCGCCGATCATGTGGCAGCCGATCAGCTCGTCAGTCCTCGCGTCGGCGATGAACTTCACGAACCCTGTCGTTTCGCCCATCGAGCGCGCGCGGCCGTTGGCGGAGAACGGGAATTTGCCGACGCGGTATTCGCGTCCCGATTCCTTCACCTCGTGCTCGGCGAGCCCGACCGTGGCGATCTCGGGCCAGGTATAAACGACAGACGGCATCGACTTGTGATCCATGTGCACCTTGTGTCCGGCAATCACTTCAGCGGCGACGACTCCCTCCTCCTCGGCTTTGTGAGCCAGAAGCTTGCCGCCCACGGCATCACCGATGGCGTAGACGTTCGGAAGATTCGTTCGCATCTGATTGTCGACGACGATCTCGCCGCGCTTGCCGACGGCCAGGCCAAGCTCCTGAGCGTCGATGCCGGTGAGCACGGGCTTGCGGCCAACTGAAACGAGCACGTAATCCGCTTCGAGGGATTCAGGCTGGCCGTCCTTTTCGACGTCGATCGTGACGCGCTCACCCTCGCGCTTTCCACCGGTGACCTTCGTACCAGCGCGGATCTCCATGCCCTGTTTCCGGAAAACCTTGTCGGCTTCCTTGATGATCTCGGCATCGTTGCCTGCGAGGATCGTTGGAAGAAGCTCGATGACCGTTACTTTGGCACCGAGGCGGCGCCAGACCGAGCCGAGCTCGAGCCCGATGACGCCGCCGCCGATTACGATCAGGTGCTTCGGCACTTCGGGGATTTTCAGGGCCCCGATATTGGACAGAATGCGCTCTTCGTCGAACGCGAGAAACGGAAGCTCTATCGGCAGCGAGCCGGTGGCGATGATGACGTTTTTCGCCGCGTAGGACGTCACGCCGCCGTCGGCGGCTGTCACGTCAACAACATTTCCGGCGCGCAGCGTTCCGCGACCTTTCGCCCACGTGATCTTGTGCTTCCTGAAGAGGAACTCGATTCCCCTGGTGTTCTGCGCGACGACCTCATCCTTCCGCCTGAGCATCGTGGGAAGGTCGAGTGATACTCCCTCGATTTTCACGCCATGCGCTGCGGCGTGCAGCCGCGCGAACTCATAGTGCTCGGTGGAGCTCAGGAGCGTTTTTGATGGAATGCAGCCGACGTTGACACAGGTTCCGCCAAGCGTCTTGTCCATCTCGACGCAGACAGTAGAAAGCCCGAGCTGTGCCGCGCGGATGGCCGCGACGTAACCTCCCGGTCCACCGCCGATGACTACGACGTCAGCCGCTGCGGGTTCGGCCATCAATGTGGAGAGCAAGACGCTCCCAGACAGCGGGAGCGTTGTTGTTTCGCATCGTTTCGGTCGGTTTCATGAGATGAGCATCGCGGCGGGATCCTCGATCAGCTCCTTGATTCTGACGAGAAACAGAACGGCGTGCTTGCCTTCGACGATTCGATGATCGTATGACAGCGCGACGTACATCATCGGGCGGATCTCCACTTTTCCGGCGATTGCAACAGGCCGGTCCTGCGTCTTGTGAAGCCCGAGTATCCCCGATTGCGGGTAGTTGATGATCGGCGTAGAGACGAGCGAGCCGAACACGCCGCCGTTGGTGATGGTGAACGTTCCGCCGGTGAGATCGTCCATCGTCAGCTTCCCGTCGCGGGCGCGCTTTGCGACCTCGGCAATCTCCCGTCCAACGTCGATAATCCCCCTGGCGTGAGCATCCTTGACGTTCGGTACGACGAGCCCCGCCTCGGACGCGACGGCGATTCCCATGTTGACGTAGTGCTTGTAGATGATGGAGTCGCCGTCGACCTGCGCGTTGACGACGGGATAAGTCTCGAGCGCCATGCACGCTGCTTTCACGAAGAACGGCATGAACGTGAGCTTGACGCCGTGCTCCTTCTCGACGCGCTCGCGCATTCTCTCGCGCAAGGCGTTGACGGCCGACATGTCGATTTCGTTGAACGTCGTGAGGTGCGCGGTGTTGTGCTGCGACTGCAGGAGGTTCTCGGCGATGCGCTTGCGCCGGGTTGTCATCTTTTCGCGTGTCTCGCGCTCGCCTGGAGCAGACGGAGCTCCGGCGCGCATCGGTTTCGGCGATGGCGGTTGAGGAGCTGCGGTCGGTGCTGGTGCCGGTGGTGCCGGTGCCGCCGGCGGTGTCCCAGCAGGAGCAGGCGAGGTCGCAGCGCGCTCCAAAACATCCGGCTTGCTCACGACACCGCCACGTCCAGTGCCCGTCACTCCCGCGACATCAATTCCCGAAGCCGCGGCGACCCGTCGCGCTGCGGGCGACGATTTGACCTCACCGTCTCCAGATGGAGCTCCAGCGCTGGGCGAAGTCGATCCCGGGGCATCGGTCGCAGTGCCGGCGGGCTCCGAGGTTTGGCGGGCATTAGCGGGCGTAGCGGCACCTAGTGCCGACGACGGGGCTTCACCAGCTGCAGCTGTTGCGGTTGTAGCGGACTCATCGACTTCACCAAGCAGGTCGCCAACTTTGACAACGGTCCCTTCAGCAGCGGCACGACGGGCAAGCGACCCAGCGCGCGGAGCCGGAACCTCCACCGTGATTTTGTCCGTTTCCAGCTCCACGAGCGTCTCTCCGCTCGCCACCGCGTCGCCCTCGTTCTTCAGCCAGCGGAGGACCGTCGCTTCGACGATCGATTCACCCAGCGGTGGGACTTTTATCGGTAGCATTCAGGTGAGGGCGGAATGAGGAAAAACCCGATATCTTCCGGCGCGTCGGGCACACTGCGCTCAAGGTTCTGAATATAACCCCCGAGGTTTTCGTTGCGAGCACTCACGATCTCTGCGCACGGGGGACTCGAACAGCTCGAGTACCGCACAGATCTGCCAGTCCCCGAAGTATCTGCGGGACAAGTGCGCGTGCGCGTTACCGCTGCATCGCTCAATCACCTCGATCTGTTCATGCTCAATGGATTGCCGGGCATAACGCTCCGACCTCCATGGATCATGGGCGCCGATGCGACGGGTGTCGTCGACGCAGTCGGCGAAGGAGCCGGGCGTACCGCGGACATCGGCGACTCGGTCATCATCAATCCCGGAATCAGCGACGGCACGTGCGAATATTGCCGCGCCGGCGAACAGTCCCTCTGTCTCCGATTCGGAATACTCGGCGAGCACTACGCGGGAACTCTGGCCGAGTACGTGGTGGTGCCCGCGGCAAACGTGCGGCGAATTCCTTCCGATATCCCACGGGAGACTGCGGCAGCTTTTACACTTGCGGCGCTTACTGCGTGTCGAATGGTCGTCACCCGTGCCAGGGTCGAGGCGAACGATGAAGTTCTCATCTGGGGAATCGGCGGCGGTGTGGCGCTCGCTGCGCTCAAGCTCGTGAAGCAGATCGGGGCGCGTGCATGGGTAACATCCAGCAGCGATGAAAAGCTCGGCCGTGCCCGTGCGCTCGGCGCCGATGAGACCTTGAACCACGCAAACGTTGATGTCGCAAGGGAGATTCGCGCCCGCACGGGCAAGCGTGGCGTTACGGTCGTGCTCGACAACGTCGGCCAGGCGACGTGGAAGCAATCACTTGCCGCGCTCGGTAAGCAGGGGCGGTTGGTGACGTGCGGAGGAACGTCGGGGCCGATGGTCGAGACCGATGTGCGGCGACTGTTCTGGAATCAATGGACGATCATGGGCTCGACAATGGGGAACGACGCCGAGTTCGACGCCGTTGCAAATGAATTCCGGGCAGGACGGCTGTTGCCGGAGATCGATTCCGTCCATGCGCTCGAGAACGGACGGGAAGCCTTCGCCCGGCTCGCGAGTGGTGAGCAGTTCGGAAAGATCGTGGTGCGCGTTGCATGACGGAGAGGGCCCAATACTCACCTGACGAGCTCACGCGAATTCGTGACGCCTATGCAGCGAGCAATGCCGCCGAATGTCCCCGGTGCAAAGTGACCATGACGCAGCGTCCAATCGGCGGCGGATCGTTCGGCCTGGGCTACGCCCGCCGGAGGGAGTGGCTGATCTGTCCCCGCTGTCACCGGAGCGCGCTTTTCGACGTAAGGCGTGGAACGAGGAATTAGCCGAGTTCTCCCAGTGCTGCTATTCTTAAGGCGTCCTCACGCACTTCATTAGAGAGTCATACGTGGATACCACGACCATAGGCTTCTCCGACCGCCTTCAGGAGAGCTTCGCACAATTGTACAGATACGTGCCCGCTCTCTTCGGAGCGCTGGTCATTCTCTTCGCGGGCTATCTGCTGGCCCGGCTGTTCGAGAAGGGAGCGGAGAAAGTTCTTCGGAAGATCAAGTTCAACCAGCTTCTAGAGCGCGGCGGTGTGATGGACGCCGTCGAGCGTGCCGGCTCGCATCTCAATCCGACGCGGATTGCAGCGAGCATCATCTTCTGGTTCGTGATGTTCACGGTGATGCTGGTTGCCGCGAACGCACTCGGCCTTCAGTCGCTGGCCAATGTCTTCTCGGAGCTGGTGAGCTACATCCCGAGCGTCATTGCCGCGATCGTGATCATCATCGTCGGCATCGTGCTCGGCGGATTCGTCGGCGGCCTGATCATGGCGTCGGCGGGAGGCCTGCACGGTGGCCCAACGCTCTCTCGCGTTGGGAAGGGTGGCGTGATAGTGCTCGCGGTCTTCATGGCGCTTCAGGAGCTCGGCGTCGCAAACGAGATCGTGACGACCGCGTTTGCGATTCTATTCGGAGCTGTAGCGCTGGCGCTGGCGCTTGCGTTCGGACTCGGCAACCGCGACCTGGCGGCTCAGGTGACGCGCGAATGGTACGAGCGCTACCGTGCCGAGAGGGATGCGATCGATCGAGCGGACGCCCAGCTCGAGCTGGACGATGAAGCGGAGGCGACGGGTTACAAGGGGCCGTCCCACTAGCGGAATAGGGGCGAGCAGTTGCGCCCTGGCTACTCTTTTTCGGCTTCTCGCTCCTGAGCTTCCCGAATCGCTGCTTCGATCAACTCCGCCTCTGTCCTCGACAGACCGTTGATTTGAATCGGCTGCGACCCGCCTGAAGTCTCGATCGTAAGGTTCGACCAGATCATTCCGTGCGTAGCCCGGACCGATGACACGTGCTGGCAATTGATCGCCTCTTCGGTCGATCCGAACCAGCGGTTCTTGTGGTACCTGATCTGATTGCCGTCCACCGTGATGCTCGCCGGGAAGATCCGGTTACCCGTGGTGAGGCGACTCGCGTGGTATACGGAAGGCATGCCGGATAATGTCGGCGCCGGGCTCGCTTTGCAACGCGAGCCGATCAGGGAAGCCTGTGTCTTGCAACGTTGACCAGCAATGACGATCACCGCCATATTCGGACAGCACGACGAGAAAACGCTGGCCCAGCTCAATGACGTCGCCTCACGCGCCGCGTATGCCGCGCTCATGGCCGACGGCCACTCGGGCTACATAATGCCGATTGGCGGAGTCGCTGCTTACCGAAATCAGGTCTCGGTTCCCGGAGTGGGATACGACATTGCCTGCGGCAACGCGGCCATCAGAACCGATCGCAACATCTCCGAGTTTTCCCGCGAGAATCTGGTTGAGATCGCCGACGAGATCGCTTCCACCGTTTCGTTCGGAATAGGCCGCACGAACAGGGACGACGCGGCGCCAACCGATCATCCACTTTTTGAATCTGATGCATGGTCACTCCTCCCGAGCGAAGCCAATGCGCACGGGCTCAAGGAGAAGGCGCGCTCGCAGCTCGGCACGGTCGGCAGCGGAAATCACTACGTCGACGTTTTTGCCGACAGAGCCGATGGCACCATCTGGGTCGGCGTCCACTTCGGCTCACGCGGCCTCGGCCACACGATTGCGTCGGGGTTTCTCTCGCTCGCGGCAAACAGGAAATGGGGAATGCTGGCGAAGGAGAGCGAAGCACTCCTCGATCTTGAGGCGCCGATCGGCCAGGACTACTGGTCGCTGATGAGCCTCGCGGGCGAGTATGCCTACGCGGGACGAGAATGGGTTGCGCGCCGAGTCGTGTATCTGATGGGCGGCGAGGAGATAGAGCTTGTGCACAACCACCACAACTTTTCCTGGAAGGAGAATCACTTCGGCGAGCCGCTGGTCGTCGTTCGCAAGGGCGCAACTCCCGCCTTTCCCGGTCAGAGGGGCTTTGTCGGCGGCTCGATGGGAGATGATGCGGTCATCGTTCGGGGCGCGACTCAGAGCTCTGAACAGGAGAACGCGATGTTCTCGACGGTCCACGGTGCCGGCCGTGTGATGTCGCGCACCCAGGCTCGCGGGAAGACAAAGGGTTGGGGTCCGAGGGCGAGGATTGTCGCGCCGGGCCTGGTGTCGCACGAAATGCTTGACGAGTGGATCAAATCACGCGGCGTAATCCTGCGCGGAGGTGGTCTGGACGAAGCGCCGCAGGCATATCGCCGGCTCCCAGATGTGCTCGCGAAGCAGGGCGACACGATAGAGGTTCTCCACACGCTGGCGCCACTGATCGTCGTCATGGCGGGCGCCCGCGAGTTCGACCCGTACACGGATTAGACAGAGTCGCGCTTTTCATCGCCAGCGGGAACAGCTCACTGCGGCGTACTCGAAATCCCTTGAGGTCGAACCGGGCTGGGCTAGCGTCGTCCCTGCACCTTGGCTCGGATGTTCGCTGTACGCGCTTCTAGCCGCTGTCCAAGGTCGTGAGGAACATAAAAAGCAAACGCTCGTCCCACCTTCCCCTGGTTGAGAATCTGCAGGTTTACGAGACGCAAGAGATCACTTCGCGCTGTTTCGTAGCTGACTCCATGGGAACGCTGGTGTGATTCAACTGTGTACCGAGCGTCTGGATTTTTGAGCGCATGATTGACGAGTGCCAACTGGCGGGGGTTTAGTTCGTCACGAAGTAGACGGGCCCTCGCCAGTACCTCTTCAGTGTCTCTGAGCTCCGCCCGTTTCCGGGCGAGATACTGCTGGAGTTCTGCGACTGCCTGAAGTAGCACGCGAGATTGATATAGAAGGAAATAAGTGACATCGTTTTCGTCGCTTTCAGTGTAGAGATACGCCCGAGCGTATGCACCGCGGGCTTTCTTTAGTATCCGGGAGATTGAGACGTATTCGCAGAGCCAATACCCCTGGCGAGCCATCGCCCAGTAGAACAATGCCCGGGCGGTGCGGCCATTGCCGTCGACAAAAGGGTGATCGTACGCTAACCAGAAATGGAGAAGAATTGCTCGTACAACCGATGGCATGAATTCGGTTGCGCCTTGGCCATTTGCAAAATCACACATCGCCCTCAGACGAGCTGGCAGTTCATCGGCCCTGGGGGGTGTATGCAGTCGTCGTCCCGTTTCGTCTTCAATTACGATTTCTTCTTCATCTCGCCGAAAACGTCCGCCCGCATCAGGATCATCGAGAGTACCATCAGTTACGATGCGTTGAAGATCAAAAACGATGTCGGGTGTAAGTTCATGCTCAACAAGCTCGCGAACGCGCAGCATCGCCTGGTAATTGTTCAAAATCATGCGCTCGCCGAGCGTTCTTGGCTCACGCCCCTCTTGTATCATGGCCTTCGCGACCTTGCGGGTAGTTGCCGCACCCTCGAGCTGACTCGATCTAATTGCCTCTTCGACGAGCGACTTAAAGAGGTACGTATTCCTTGTGGAAGGATTAGCAACCTGATCGCTTCCCTCAATATTTCCGGAAGCATCTCTGTCGATCTTGTGAAGCATTTCAAGGAGCGGCGACGGGAGCGCGTACTGGAAAGGGTGTCCGGTCGTATCCAGCAAGGGGAGTTGCCGGTAAAGGGACTTACGCGCCGTTTTTACGCCAAACCATGTCTCCTCGGTGGTGAGACCCTCAGGCGGAGTGATCTGGCGGAAAGTGTCCCAGTGCCGGTATTGGCCTTCCGGAGCTGGCCCCAGCCTCAGCGTGTTTAGAAGTAGACCAAGTTTCTTCATGCCATCCGGCTCCTTAAGCGTCCGGTCCATGATGGCGTTGAGGTCTGGTGGAACAGTTGGAAGTTTCACGGGTATTCCGATTAAGTACTAATTACTCCTAGTTTAGTATTTCGTAGTTGGCGTGTCCACCCTTAATTCCTAATTCGGGAACTATTAGTAATAAACCGAGGGGCCGGGCCGCGAGCAATCTTTTGGGAATGATGCGCTCATTTGTTGACAATCAACCCACGGTTGCCTGTCCCATCATTCAATTCCCCCGCGCGCGGGGAATACAACGTGCCATGATGCCACCTCATGCATGGGCATCGTGCTCCAGCTTGCCCCAGAAATCTTTCGGAGGGCCTCTCAAAGCCTTCGCATTCGGCGAGAAGAAGAATCCGGCACTATGGCTGCGACGCCCGCGCCGGGATTCCCCATTGAGCATTAATGCTGCCCCAATCATGCGGAGGCGAGCAACGCTTCCGCCGTTTGCCTTCAGTCCAGGCAACTTATTTACGATCACGTCCCATGCAATCTCGGCGTCGACGGCATCGTAGCCGTGGATCAGTCGATTACGAAAGCCGATGATCGCAGGGCCTTCCTTGATGCCGCCGAAAGCATCCGGATGTCGGTCGCGGAGACGGGCCGTAGCCTCTCCAAGAATCCCGAGCTGACGTGCGCAAGCGGAACGTAAAAGCAGATCGCTCTCGTAATCTTCCCTTGTATGCCCCTGACAGAACTCCCTAATCGCTTTCGCGGAGCTCGCGATGTCATACAGAAGCTTCCGAGCATCATTCTCCATAAAGGCGAGCACGGGTGGCAGCGATGGCGTCGCGGAAGAAGGGATTTCGAATTGCGCCCGGAGTCACTAGATCAACCTTTCTGTTGAAGAGCGCTTCCAGATCATCAGCGAGGCCAAGGTAGCGATCGACTAAACCACCGCCGCCGTCCGGTTCAAAAACCACGAAAAAATCCAGATCGCTCACGCGCGGATCCCAATCAGCGCTCGCCGCAGAACCGAAGATATCGAGCGTTGCCACTTCGTACTTCCGGCACAGCAACGTGAGCGCGGGGCCCTTTTCGGCCAGTTCCTCATGCAGCACTGGGTTCATGACGTCTCCTTCATTCCGCATTCTCATGCCGATCAGGGGTGACTGTACGCTGAGAGTCGAAGAATACTAAATGCCACTGACAGCGCTCCGGCCAAGGTTATTGACTGTCCGGGCGTGCGCAATGTCGCTTTCGTATCGTGTAGGTGCATGTTCTTATCCGACGAGCTCGTTGAGAGCAACGCCGGTAAATGAATCGGCTGCGGCCCGTCGGACGCCTCGATTGGTCATGCTCGACCAGATCGACCGCCCCAGTTCCTCCGAATCGGCTATCCTGCTTAAGTTATTGCTGTTCAACAACATACGATCAACAACAGTCATTGATTTCGGCGGTTATTTGGGCTATTTTGAAAGACTGTGAAACCGGGCCTCAAACACACCCCTTCGCCCGACCTGAACGCCTCAAATAATTCATGACCGCTCCCAATAACCGAGAGCGAATTCTTCCCCGGCTCATCCACGACGAAGTCAGGGAATCGTTCCTCAATTACTCGATGAGTGTCATCGTCTCGCGCGCGCTACCCG
>JALYJX010000086.1 GCA_030775065.1 Gemmatimonadota bacterium
CAATGCGCGGCGAGATCATTCCGTCCTGGCGACTGAGCGAGCTGCCGTCGCGGTTGTTCCGAAAGTCGATGTCGAAGCTCTCGTATCTGAGTCCTGCGACAATCTGCCATCGCCGGGAAAGGCGGATCTGATCCTGTCCATAGAGTGACAGAACGGTATTGTCGACGTGATTGTCCGCGTCCGTCGCGCTCTGCGTGAATTCCAGCGGCGCCGATAGTGTCGGGCTCGATACGGGCATAGATATCGCCGTCGCCGTGCCGCTGAAGTATCCCGTGCGTCGGAAATTCCCGGTCGATTGCCTTCCTGCCTCGGCCCCGAGCACCAGCGAGTGGTTGACGCGGCCCGTGAACACCGGCAGAACCGCGTCGGCCTGCGTGAAGAAGTTTCTGCGCGTCGTCGCATTGTCGTACGCGGAGATGCTGACGTCGGCGCCGGTCGCACCCACTGCACCCGGAAAAACGTTGCTGTAGAACTTGTCGTACCCCGCGAGACGAGTGCGGCTCGTGAGCGTCACGCCGGAAGGCGACTGATGCGTGATCGTGGCCGTTCCAGCGTTGACTCTGGCGTCCGAGCGGCTCGCGCGCGGGTCGCCGAAGAATGTCGAGCGGTTTGCTTCGAAGGGCCGGCCCTCGAACGATGGAACCCCGCGATCCGCCGTCCGATGATCCTGGAAATGCTCGTATCCGATTGCGACACTCGTGTTCGGTCCGCTGAGATTGAGGGTGGGATTCACACCGTATCGCTCGAGGTCGACGCCATTCCGGAAAGACCGGGATGACTGATACATGCTCGTCAGGCGCGTAGCGATCGATGTCGACAATGCCTGGCCGAGATCAGCCGAGAACCGCCTGTGGTCGTACGCGCCAACTTCGCCGCTCACGTCCCGCACGGGATTGAAGTCGGCCTGCTTCATCACACGGTTGATGACTCCGCCACCGCCACCTCGTCCGAAGATCATCGCATTCGGGCCCTTCAGCGCTTCGACGCTCTCGACGTTGTAGATGTCGCGGAAGTACTGCACGTCGTCACGCACGCCGTCGACGTAAAAATCAGCGGTGGAGCTGTTGCCGCGAAGTATCATCTGGTCACGGTTCCCCTCGCCCTGTCCCGCCGTGATTCCGGGTATGTAACGCGCGACGTCCGCCAGGCTCTGCATGCCACCGTCGCGGATCATCTGGCTCGAGACCACCGACACCGACTGCGGCACGTCGCGAAGAAGCACGGGGGACTTGAGCCCCGACCTGTTGAGTCCAGGGACGTATCTGCCTCGCGGCGTGGCTCTTACCGCGACCGGCTCGAGTTTCTGCGCGCGCACCGTGTCGGCGGGAGTGACGCCAGCTGATTCGGTACTATCGGGAATTTTTGACGCGTCCTGCGCAAGCGGGACCGCGGGGATTGCCAGTAACAGGAGGGCGGTTGTGGCTATTGATCTCATCTCTCTCTCAATCCCGAGGGGAGTTATCGGGATTCTCCGGAAGGTAAAGAGGGAGGCTGGCGGGGTCAAGTTAAGGACCAGTAATCGCCCGTAACCCGGTTCCCCACCTTGGGCGGACCTGCCGAAGCGCTACTCGAATAGACGCGAGTGGCCGGCGCCCACTACCGCTGCTCTCGCCTCGTGACCCACAAAGCGTGTTCACGGGAGATCGCACTTTCGGCGGCCAGAACGAATTGCGCGAACCGCTCCTCGCCGGTCACATGGCGCGCCTGATCCTCCACCGAGCGAAGCTCCTGCGCGGTGAGCCCGTACATCGTCGCCAGCTCTTCGTATTTCTTGAGCTGCGTCCACGCTATGAGCGCGGCCGCGAGAGCGGCGAATACGCCTGAAAGGTTGATGCCTGTGTCGGGCCAGCGGACGACTGAGATTGCCGCGATCAATGCGAGCGCTTGCGATACCAGCACGAGCACAAAAACGAACCTCGCTCTTCCGGCATTGTGCTCGGCCCTGCCCGCGTACCAGAGGCGCTGGTCCCCGAGTCGCGATTCCACGTACAGCGACTTTCGGTCTGCGTACGGCAGCAATCGAATAGCGCGCATCTTGTCGCTGACCTGTGGAAGTGCGATAAGTCCGGTCGAAAGCGATCCGCCGAGGCCCTTTCGCTCGCGCAGAAAGGAATTCAGTGCCGACGTCAGAGTCTGGTCGGCGTCGGCCTCGCTCATTCCTCTGACGTATGGTTCGGCGCACATCATGTATCGCCATGCTGTTGTCTTGGCTGATTCGGCGACCGCTCGTCCGTCGTACCACGTGGCCGAGAGATGTTGTGCCTGGAGTGCCAGTGTGAGCGCGAAGCCAATTGCTATGGCGACCGCGCTTGCCAGTGCAAGCTCCTGCTTCAGATCTACGCCGCTCACGCTCACAGCGCCGAGTATTGCCCCGGCGATCATGACTCCGAGATCCAGCGCGACGAGCCGGAGATACATCCGCTGCGCGCGTGACGAGGCTGCGTCGGTGGCCTGAAACAGTCCGGGCAGATCAGCATTTGCGATCCCCGCCCCATTGTGTTGCGTCATCTGCCGCCACCGAGATTCTCGAACGAGACTTCGCCTTGAGCAACGCCGAGGGATGTCGGTGTCATGGTTCCGGGCTTCCGGTTACCCGCCTTCACCCAGACTATCGGTATCTGCTTCCGCCGCGCGAGGGCGACTGTCGCTCCGGTTCCTCCTTGTCCCTGCGCATCCCGTCCGTCCCAGACTGTCATCAAGACATCGCAGTGGCTCACGACGTAATCACCGGCGGACTGATACCCTGCATTGCGGCTGGGCTGCGGAGGCAGCTCGATGACCTGGTGCGCCCGTTCAATCAGCTTGAGAAACTCTGCCCTCGACGCGGCTGATACGAAATCAGTCACGTAGTCCTCCTGGGCGATGGGAAGCACCACGACGAGAAGAGCGCCCGGAGAAGCCAGCACTTCTTTCGCGATCAGACGATCGGCCCCCTCGGCCAACGCGGAAAGAACGGTCAGCGCATGATCGGGGAAAGCGTTGCTGATTCGGTGGAGCCCGCGACGGACCCCCGCTCGGATCTTTGCGGGCTCCGCCAGAATCCGATGACCCGTCACGCCGAGCACAATCACGCGCGGTCAGCTGGCCGATTTCGTCAGGTGCTCACGCACCTTGTCGACCATCGCGTAGAAGTAGCGGTGGCTGTACTCCACCGCGTCATGTCTCGCGACTTCGGCGATTTCGCCCGACAGCGTTTTCGGATCCGGAAAGCTGAAGCCCGGCAGAGTGATGGGCACGATGTTCCGCCTGGTGGCGATTGCGTGAGTGATCTCCCTCCGCAGCCAGTCGTCGGGATTGCGACATCTGTCGAGGCTGCCAGGCGAGAGGAACACTACGAAATTCGGCGAAGTCTCGATCGTTCGCAGCAGCGTCGTGTCGAAGTGTCCCGACGGCATGCGGTCGACGTCGAGAAAGATTCTGTATTCGTCCTTGAGCGCCTGCTGCAGTCCCCGAGCGACGTCGCTTCCGCCTTCGCGCCGGTAGCTGAAGAAGACGTCGTAGCTCTCGGCGAGCGTTGCAGCGAGCGCTGCGTCCTCTGGAGCGCTGAAGCGCTTCAAATGATAGATGTCGTAGCTGATCCCTTTGAGGGGCCCTGGCTTGTCCACACGGAACTCCAATGGCCCCTCGGCGGACGCAATTCCCTTGTCGGCAAGCGCCTCGTACGTCGCGTTGTCGCACACAATGCGGTTCCCGTCGCGCGCCGTCCTGACGAGTGACGCCGCGAGGTTCACGCCCGCACCGATGACGGTGAAGTCGCGAAATCTGTCATCACCGACGGTGCCGAGAATCGTGTCGTCGTCGGTTGTGATTCCCATCCCGATGTCGAGAAAGCCGAGGTTGACCCTCGAGACGCCTTTCCAGCTGGATTTCAGACGGTCGAACCCGTCGGCGGCGTCGAACGCCGCCCGGACCGCATTGTCGGCCGCGCTCGTCCCCTTGAAAATCGTCATCATCCCGTCGCCCATGACTTTGTTGACGATTCCGTTGTTGCGGATGACGACCGAGGCGAGCATCAGCACATAGTCGCTGAGCACGCTCTGAATCTTTTCCGGGCTCGAGAGGATGGTGCAGAGCTGCGAGAACCCCCGCATGTCGAAGAACAACACGGTGAACCTGTCCCGGACCGCCGACCTGCCCGATTGCGTCATGTTCTGAATCAGATCGTGGCGGACTGCGGGTGTTGCGTAGAGGCCGCCGCTGGCCAGCATCTGCTCGAACAGAGTTGCATTTCGGATGGCGACTGTTGCCTGTGAGCCGAATCGCATCAACAGCTCGAGGTCGCGATCCGTGTAAGCCTCCAGCCCCTCCGCCTTGTTGAGTATCTGCATGACGCCGTAAGTCTGTTCGCGCTGCTGGAGCGGAATGCAGATCATTGATTTCGTCGTGAAATCGGTTTTCTCATCGACCGCGCCGTAGAAATCCTCGAGGTGGTTCTCGACAATCGGTATGCCGGTGCTGAAAACCTCTCCGGCCTTTCCCTTGTCAACCGGGATTCGAATTCCTGGAAGTTTTTCCGAGGCCGGTCCCGTGGCCGCGGCGAAATAGAGGTCGTTTCGCTCAGTGTCGTGGAGGATCACCGAGCCCGCGGAAGAGCTCGAAAGCGACCCAGCAAGCTTGAGGATGTTGGTGAGCACCTCCTCCAGTGTCTCCATGGAGTTCAACTGGCTTGCGGTGTCGAGCAGAGCCAGCAGGTCTTCCTTTTCGAGGGCCGATTCGGTCGAACCGCCCATGCGGATCTCCTCGGGAACGGTGGCCTATAATAGAGGCTTCCAGCGGCGGCGCCGCCATATCTGCCGCCTGAATTCCTTCTTTCTCAGCGAAGTGGTCGGTCGGTCTATCTCAAAGCCGCGCCCGGAGCGACCCGCTCGAGCACCGGATCCCTGTTCGCGAAATACTGGCTCGAGCTGAGCTCGATTTTCATGTCGGGCTCGATCCACTCACGCTTGTCGCCGGGGATGTTTTCGTGGTAACGGTTCGAGATGCTGGCATTCGCACCACTCCACGGCAGAACGACGGCGTTCTCCTCGCCGACGAAGTTCGGCTTCGAGCTGCTCGGCTCGCCGACGAATACAGCGCGCGTGCGCCGGTCGAGCTGCGCTATGAAGTTCTGCGCGGCGCTGAACGTGTTTCGCCCCATGAGCACGTACAGTTTTCCTGCAGGAACCGCCGCCTCCCAGGCACTGAGCGCGTCGATGATCGGAGGATACAGGTAGGAATTGCCACCGTTGTTGTGCCTGACGTCGAGGATCACTCGGCCTGGCCGCCCGCTCATGAGCGCCTGCTTCAGCTTCGCGCCTGACTGACTGAGCGGTTCGGTGTCGCCATCCCTTACCTGGTTGAACTGAACGAAGAGAGCTCCGCCCGGAAGTGGGCTGATCCAAAAATTTCTCTCCACTTGCCGCAGCCACATCGGTGCCGCAGGAGCTCCCGGAAGCTTCGACGCCATTAGCTTCGGCACTCCCCTCATTCTTGGAGGGGGGCCGCTCGCGAACCTGAGCTTGTGCACTCGCCCCGCACGATCGCGGAGAGTGACCGGGATGCTGTCGGACGTCACTCCATCGGCAACCGATTCGATCACACCACGAAGATTGAGGAATGGCGGTCCAATCCAGCGATAGCCGAAACGGTTGTCGGCGCTGATCGCGGGCTTCATCCGCTCGAGGATAACCGCCGACGAGGTGTTGCCGATCGATATCAGCTTGCTCCCGATCCAACGCTCGTGACCGGGCTGCGCATCGATTACGAAGAGTCCGTCCGAGAACAGATAGAAGCGCAGTGGAATCACGCTACCACGTACGCGTTCAGCGCCGAGGGGGAGGACGTACGTGTGGCCATCTCCGACGTGCGCGGCGAGCCGCTGCATCTCGAAGAGCACGCGCTCGTCGCTGAACCTCGGAACGTTTCGCGAGAGATCGGCCGCCGCTTTGACCAACGAGGGAGGAAGCGGCTTCGATTTGTAGATGTAGTGCTGTTTGCGAACCTGCTCGAGCCAGAACGCGATGTCGTATCTCCACCCGTTCACCCTGTCTGCCGGAACGAGCGCGGCGCCGGGCGTTCGCGTCTCCGGCGTCTGGCTCATTGACTGCGCCGGAGCAATCAGAATAGTGGAAGCGGCGATGGCGAACACCGCGCGGGGCAGAGAGGTTGGTGCGAGCAGGCCCATAGGTAATCGTCCTTCCTCTTGTGGCGAGGGTCCGATTTACCTACGGCGCTGCCGCTCCCGAAGGTTCATTTGAGTCTGACGCGCGATCGCCCATCAGCTCGGCCATCCACCTCGACTCCTCGAAACTCTCGAGCAGGAGCTTGAGACCAATCGACAGTGGAATCGCGATCAGGGCGCCGAGCGGGCCGAGCAACCACCCCCAGAAAAGCAGCGACAGCACTACGATCAGCGGCGAAAGGCCAAGGCTGTGCCCGACAAACCTTGGCTTGATGACGTTGTCCACCAGAAAGTTGATGAGGGTGTAACCGCCCAGAACGATAAAGGCACGCGTAAACCCGAACTCGATCAGCGCGAGAAGCGCGGGCGGGATGAGCGCGATGATGAAGCCGATGTTGGGGACGAAGCTCAGGAGAAACGAGAGAACGCCCCAGAGGAAAGCGAAATCGACGCCGAGAGCGAAAAGGAGAGCGGTATTGACGACTGCGGCAGCGAGCCCGAAGACCGCGTTGATCAGCACATAGCTCTTGATCCCCCCGCCAAGCTTGCGGAAGCTCTCCAGCACCGGCGGATTCGATGCGAATGCGGAGCGAAGCTTGGCGGGAAAGCCGATGGCTTCGAGCATCATGAACGCGATCAGCAGCGCAAGAATCAGCAGATTGCCCGCCGTCTCGGTGAGCCGCCGGATGATCCTGACGGCGTACCCAACCAGATTGCCGGGCTGGAACGTGTCCACCGTAAAGATGCGGCTCGAATCAATCGGAATGATGCGCAGCTTCTCGGTGAGCGTCGCCTGCAATGCGGCGATCTTTGGCTGATATTCCGGAAGCTTGGCCTGAAGCTGGAGGAGCGAGATCCAGACGAGCGCCACGAGCAATCCGAGCACCACTATTCCAGCGACGATTCCCGCCGAGGCCGCCAGAGTTGGATTGACTCCGCGTTCGCGCAGCCATTCCGCGGCAGGGCTCCACGCGATCGTAATGACGAGGGCGATCAGCACCGGCGCGAGAATCGGCGCGGCTACTCGCATCCCCGCGAGCACGGCGACTGCCGCCGCTGCGGCGAGAAGCATTCGGCCGATGGGTGAGAAGCTCCCGCGATCGAGGGGGGGCATGTGAGGGGGAAGGTAGCCTCACCAGCGTAGGCTGTCACCCTCGACTACGTCTGCGCTGCATTCCAACTTATTCCAATGAAGATTCACTCGATGTTCGGCACGGCACTGGTGATGCTCGGCGCGGTTGCGTTTCGGGCCGAGTCCCAGGCGAGCCCCGCCGACAGCGCGCGCGCATGGCGCGAATCACTCCGTGTCGCCGACGAGATGGCCAGCACAGCCGCATTCAAGACCGGCATCGCCGCGGCGCTTCCTCTTGCTATGACTGACGACGCGGTGCTCCTCTGGGACGCCGCTCCGATAGTATCCGGACGCCCAGGAATTCAGCAACTGCTCGCGGCACAGCCGAGTGTTCGAGCGAGCTGGCAGCCGCTCCGCGTTCTTGTCTCGAGGGATGGGAATTTCGGCGTCACCTTCGGCGCGACGTCGCGCTACGGCGATGTCAGTGCGCCTGCCGGGTCCGCGCGATACATCAGCGTCTGGCGGCGCGTCGCACCCGCCAGCTGGAAGATGACCGCGCATGCGCAGATTGGACTCGTGAACCCCGACAGCGTGAAGATCCCCGCTGCTTTGCCTGGTGCGCTGAGCTCGACCAAAGTCCCGCAAGACCCGTTTGCCGCGGCCGATATCGCATTCGCGCGGATGGCAATTGACAGCGGCGCACCGGCAGCCTTTTACCATTACAGCGCGCCCGACGGAATGACGTTCGCCGGCACAGGCGAGCTCAACATCGGTCCGGAGGCGATTCGCGCCCGCCTTGGGGAAGGCGCAGCTGGGAAAGCGAAATGGGTATGGCGGCCTGTAATCACAGTTGCCGCCGCGTCGGGCGAACTCGGAGCAACCGTGGGCACCGCGGAAATACAGCTTGGCACGGGACCGAACGATGTCTTCTTCTCGAAGTACCTGAGTATATGGAAGCGGCAACCCGACGGATCGATCAAATTCGTCGTCGACGGAGGGAGCGGTCGGCCGCAGAGGCCGTGACGGAATGAGAGCCGTTCGCTTCCTCGCTGTGCTTGGCGCGTTTTCGGGAACGTTGCTGGCGCCAGCGGAAGCGAAAGGTCACGAGGGTTGGGGCATCGTTCGCGATGCCAGCGGGCGCATCTACGTCACCGACATTCCGGCAAATACCATCTGGCGCATCGATGCCAACGGCAACACAGTACCGGTACGACGCACGACGCACTCACACGCGCTCGCCGTCGGAGCGGACGGTGCGATCTACGGTACGCATGTTCGTCTGACGGCGCCGATAAGAAGTGTGTGGCGGCTGGACATGGCAGGACGCTCGACGGCATTCGTTCCGGAGACACCCGGATTGCCTCTCGACCTGCAGCCGTTTCTGCTCGCCGCTGACGGAACCATCTACTCCATGAGCCCGCATGAGCACGCACTCCCGGCAGATCAGCGGCGGTTGTTCGTCGTCCGGCGCTCGCCGGCCGGTGTGATTGACACAGTAGCCGGTGGGCTGAAAGGACAAGCGGACGGGAACGGCAGAACTGCGCGTTTCACGGGAGTCGACGGTATGGCCTGGCTTCCCGACGGCTCGCTCCTTCTTGTCGATGGCGCGCGGCTACGGCGACTCACGCGCGACGGAACCGCTCAGTCGCTCACTCCGCCACTCACGGAGTTTCAGTGGGATCAGGACCTGATGGGTGCCAGTGTTGCACCCGACGGATCGGTCTACGTTGCGGATTTTTCAGGGCAGCGTGTTCTCAGAATCGATGGACCGAGCGTGAGCACCGTAACGAAGACCGGCGGGTATTGGGCACCGACAGGCGTGCTCGCAACGGCAGACGGCGCGTACACTCTGGAGCATCCCCGCGCGCCGTTGGGCATCCTCGGCGATCTCGGTATCGGTCCTTACCTCCGCGTTCGACTGGCGCGCCCGGATGGGTCGACTCAGGTGGTCACGCGCCTGTGGGGCCGAAACACGAAATACGTGGTCGCTTTCGCGGCGGGAGTGGTTGCGCTCGTCATCGGCGTGCGCGCGTGGCGTCGATCGCGGCGTCGCGCGCGGGGACGTTGATCACGGGAGAATCCAGTAGCGAAGGCCTCTCCGGCTGGCGCCGCGAAGATTTCTTTCCTGCGCCGCCTTGTTGAGGACAGTCGCGGAAAAGAGATCGTCGAGTATCTGCTTGTTCGCAGCAATGTACGAGTGACCGAGCCAGTCTCCGTCGACGCGCGAAGCATCGATCGTCTCCATTCCTCTGAGTATTGTCAGCGACGGGCCGGCTTCGCCGAGTCTCGGTGCGCCGTGAATTTTGCGGGATGCTTTGAGGGCCTCGTCGTTTGCCGACGCGTAAAGCGTGACACGCTGCGCGGAGCGGCGCAGCCGCGGCGCGATCTGCTCGACGAAGACGTCGCGATCGATGTCGGGTGCAGCAAGAATGACGTTGTGAAACATCACCGGACGCGGACTCTGAGCGATCTGTTCCAATGCCCGCATCAGGCCGCGGCTTCCCATCGAATGCGCGAGTAGATGGATTTTGCTCGCTCCGCTCTTCGCTGCGACCTGCTCCAGGAACGATCGGAGGTTAGGCAGAGTTTTCTCGATTGATGCTTCGTCTACTGTGTAGGCCCACGTTTGCGCCTGCGACGGCCAGCTGTACATGACCGGAACGATTCTGAGGTTGAGATCGAACGCGATTTGAGCGGTTCGGCGCGCCGCATCGTCGAACGAGACATTGAAGCCGTGGACGAATACGAACAGCTCGTGACTATCGACCCCTTTCACCGCTTCTGCGAGGCTGCCGAACATCGCTGCCTGCGAAAGCGGGCGAACCTGGTGAAGCATGACGTGCTTTCTGGGGTCGAAGTGGAACTCCAACCGCTTCCATGACGGTGATTCCAGATTTCCCGGGCGGTGTCCGGGCGGAATCGACACATCGAGAACGCCGTACTCCAATCGGCCGCGTGCTCGGCTGTAACGAACAACGTTGCCGGGCAGGCGTGCCCTGTCCGTCGCGTAGTGAACGCGAAGAGTCGTTACGCTGTCAGGGATCGGACCTTCTCCACCGGCGAAAATCGGAGGGGCCGGAGGTGGCGGTGGTGGAGCTGGAGCTACGCACTCCGGGCTGTCGGCAGGAATAGACTCGAGTCCGAAATATTCGCAGCTCGGCCTGGTACGCCCGGACCCCGTAGCCATACATCCCACTACCGACACGCAGGCCAACGCTGGAAGCAAACGGGAGAGGAAGGCCCCTGCTGGATTGCGCGGAGAAGTTCGCATCAGCGCACCGGTCCGAGGAATTTGTCGAGCCAGCTCAGCGATTCCGCAATCAGCTGGGTTCTTGGAACGAAGTGCCCGCCTTCGTAGAGCACGTACCGCTTTTGATCGGCAGGAGTGCCGAGCAGTCGGAAAAACGGTTTCTGAGACGTCTCGGGCGGGAAGAAGTGATCGTACTTTCCGTTGAGCATGATGACGGGGACGCGAATCCGCGGAAGGAAATTGAGTGGGTCTGCTTCCGGCCGTGGCCGCTCCATTTCCAGTCCGGCGACATAGAGGATTGCAGTCTTGAGGCGCGGCTCGATTGCCGGCATGATCCCGCCGAGGTAGCCGCCCCAGCTGACGCCGAAATATCCCAGCTTCTTCGAGTCGATCTCCGGGCGTGTCTCGAGGTAGTCGACTGAGCGCCGGAGATCCTTCGCCCACATCAGGACGTGGTCGCGATAGAAGATCGTCTCGTCGGCGTAATCACTCTTGAGGCTGTCGCCTCGCTCGTACGTTCCCTTGTAGATCGGATAGATGACTGCTCGTCCGCTCTTCAAGAAAAAGTCGATGCGGTTTATCTCGAGATTGTTGGTGCTCGACCGCGTGTGAATCGCGTTGGAGCCGGGAAAGTAGACGATGGTCTGATAGGGTGGCTTTCGTCCTTTCGGAAGGAACAAGTA
>JALYJX010000087.1 GCA_030775065.1 Gemmatimonadota bacterium
CCTCGTGTCGCAGCCGACAATCAATATCGAGGGACTTGTCGGAGGCTACACCGGTCCCGGAGGGAAGACGATCCTTCCCCACCGCGCGGTTGCGAAGATCGATATGCGCCTCGTTCCCGACATGACCGCCAAGGGCACGCTCGCGCTGCTCAAGGCCCATCTCGCGAAGCACGGCTTCGGCGACATCGAAGTCAACATGAGCGGGGGATACGATCCAACCGAGACGGCCCCGGACTCCAGACTCATCCAGGCGCAGATCGCGGCCTACAGAACGGCGGGGATCGAGCCTCTCATGTGGCCGCGGCTGGCGGGATCGTGGCCGGGCGTCACGTTCACCGGTGCTCCGCTAAAGCTGCCGGCGGGACAGTTCGGCCTTGGCCATGGTGGCGGAGCGCACGCGCCGAACGAGTACTGGCTGATCGAATCGGCGAACCCGAAGGTGGCGGGAATGGACGGCGCCGTTCGGTCGTACGTCGAGTTTTTCTACGCTTGCGCGTGAAATGATTGCGGATCCAGGACTCACGGCAATTGACGATCAACGACTTAGTGCGGATCGAGGACAACCGAGGACCGTCCGCAGTAGTCCTCACTTCGCAGTTAGTTGTCGATCGTCGATTGTGGTTGGTCCTGGATCCGCAATTGCTCAAGCCGGGAAGCGCATCCGCCGCAGCAGGTCCTGAAAGCGTGGTTCCGCCCGCAGCGAATCGAACCACGGCCACGCGTGAATCTCGACGAGCCAATAGTCCCGTTTGGCGTAGCCCTGCTCGAGCCAGGCGAGTGCCTTTTCCTTTTCTGACAGCGCGGTGTGGAGGCTGGCCACGTCGAACGCGGATGCAAGATCTTTCGTTGCCTTCCTCTCCAGATCATTCAGGATCTTCACGGCTTCCGTTTTCCTGCCCGCCCTCGCGTAGCTGCAACCCAGCATGGCGAGATAATGCGAGCTCGGATCGGCAGCTCCGGCAACGGACCTTTCCAACTCCTTCACCGCCTCTGCCGAGCGTCCTTGCGCGAGGTACAGCTCTCCGAGATTGTGGTGAGTCAGCGCGTGGTTGGGGTCGATCCTCAAGGTCTTCCGAAACTGTTCCTCCGCCTGATCGTACTGTCTGGCGTGCAGGTAAACCTGTCCGATGTATGCGTTGACGGGGACGGAGAGCGGATCGAGCTCCCGTGCTTTTTCGAGCTCCCGCTGACCGTCCTCGAAGCGCCCTGCAAACGAAAGGCTCCGCCCGTAAATCTGATGGGCATAGGCGGAGTTTGGATTGAGCTCGAGCGCACGCTGGAGCTCCTTCTCCGCAGCTGCCCAATCCCAGTCGAAGTGCAATTTCCAGAGACCCTTCGACACGTGAGCGTTCGAGAGTGTTTCGTCCAATTCAAGGGCTTTCGCGAGCGCACCGGCGGCCGCGTCACGCGCCTCGCGCTGCGGCATCCCGCCCTGTTCCCCCAGCCACATGTAGGCGTCGGCCAGCGCGGCGTAGGCCGGCGCATAGCCGGGATCGTGGTTGAGGGCCTCGAGAAAGCTCTCGACAGCCTGCCTGTTCCGCTCGAGCGTCCGCTGATTCCACTGGTGGCGGCCCAGCATGTAGAGCTCATAGGCCTTGGGATTCACTGTCCGCGTGACCGCCAAACGCTGCGCTTCACGCGGCGTGAGAGTCACCTTGATCTGATGAGCGATCTCCCGCGCAACTTCGCTGTGCAGGGCAAGCACGCCGCGAAGCTCTCGATCGAAGGTCTGCCCCCACACGTGCCGGTCGCTGCGGCCATCGACGAGCTGGACTGTGATGCGTACCTGGTCGCCCTCGCGCAGTGCGGACCCTTCAATCAGGCCGTCCACGTTCAACTCTTGCGCCACCTCGGAGAGTCGCTTTTCCGTCTTCCGGTACCGCAGCGTGGAAGTTCGGGAGACGACCTTCAGGGCGCTGATCTTCGACAATTCGGCGATCAGCGCTTCCTGCATTCCTTCCACAAAATAATCCTGCCCGGAGTCTCCCCCTAAATTCGTCAGCGGAAGAACGGCCAGCGACTCGATGCGCGCGGACCCGACGCCGAGGCGCGCGGACCCAACGCCGAGACGCGGCGCGATCCACCACCCTGCGAACCCAAGAATTCCGAGAATAGCGGCGGACTGCAGGGCGATGCGGCGACGCCGGCGCGCCCGAACCGGCGCGGCAAGCTCACTGGTTCTTCCGCTCTGTTCCAGCGCTTCCGCCATCTCACCCGCCGTCCGAAACCGATCCGCCGGCGTTTTTGCCAGCGCGCGCAGCACGACCGCTTCGAGCGCCTCAGGTATCGCCTGACGCACCGTGCGCAAATGCGGCACTGGATCCAACGCGTGCCGCGCGAGTACGGCCTGGGCAGTCCGACCGGTAAAGGGTGCCTGGCCAGCGAGCATTTCATAGAGCACGCAGCCCAGTGCGTAGACGTCGCTGCGAGCGTCGAGGTCGCGATCTCCCGCCGCTTGCTCTGGACTCATATAGGCGGGAGTTCCGATTGCCATGCCGGTGCGGGTCAGCTGGTCGCCGCCGGCCACGCCGACCGCGCGCGCGATTCCGAAGTCCGTCACGACCGGCTGGCCGGCGGTGAAAAGAATGTTCTCGGGCTTGATATCGCGATGCACGATGCCCAGACCGTGCGCGTAGCTGAGAGCACCCGCCACCGCGCGGGCGATTGCAACGCTGTCGGGTATCGTTAGCTGTTTCTCGCGCTCGATCCGGCTCCTCAGGGATTCTCCCTCGACGACCGGCATGACGTAGTAGAGGAATCCGTCGCTTTCACCGGAGTCGAACAGCGGGAGGATGTGAGGGTGGCTGAGCCCGGCCGCGATTTCGATCTCGCGGAAGAACCGCGCGTGGCCGAGCCCGGCGGCGAGCCCGGGATCCAGCACTTTGATCGCCACCTGGCGATGGTGCTTCAGGTCCTCGGCGAGGTAGACTGTGGCCATTCCCCCACGGCCGAGCTCGCGCTCGATGTGGTAACGCTCGCTGAGAGCCGTTCGGAGGCGCTCCAACTCACTGTCCACGCTGTGCTATGCTACGTGAACATCATGAATTGGCAAGCAGCCGAAGCGATGGCTACGGTCTCAATTGCGGATCCAGGACTCACGGCAATCGACGATCGACGACTTAGTGCGGATTGAGGATGGAACAGCTCCTCAGTCCGGACTTAGTCGTCGATCGTCGATTGCTGTTGCTCCTGGATCCGTAATTGTTGGAAGTCGCAGCTGCTCCAGCAGGCGGATGAACCGCGGATGAGAGTGGTACTGGCCAAACCACGGCTGCCTGCCGATTGAGTACATCCAGTCCGACTTCGCCTCGGGAGCGCGGTCGAGCGTGTCGAGCGCGACCGAGTCGTCTCCCAGCGCTCCGTGAGCCGCCGCCTCATAGAATGGATCCAGCTGGGGAACAACGGGCTCGAAGATCGCGCGCGCTTCGCCGAGCTGTCCCGCTCGAGCGGTGCATATGCCGAGCGCGAAGAGCAGCATCGGGTGGCGATTCGATTTCTCGACTCCTGTGCTTGCGGCGGAGATCGCTTCGTCGTGCCTGTCCATAAACGACAACGACGCCGCGAGAAACGCATAACCGCGTACGAAGCCCGGGTCTTTCTCGAGAACGCGACGAAACTCCACCTCGGCATCTTCGAAGCGCCATGCGAGCCAGTGCACGATTCCGAGGTTCATGCGCGGAAGTACCGAAATCGGATCAAGCTCCGTTGCGCGCAGCGCGATCGGGACTGCCTCGTCGTCCCGGCCGATGCCGGCGAGAAAGGCGGAGAACCAGCGGTGTGCCGTCTCGTGGCTGGGGTTCAGCTCAATTGCTCTCTGAAACTCATGCCGCGCGCCTTCCCAATCCCATTCCCAATTGAGCTTCACGAAGCCAAGTGACGCGTGGGCATCCGCGAGCGATGGATCCAGCTCGAGCGCACGCTGCGCAGCCTTTACCGCCTGCGGATACATCTCTTTCGCGGTCGCGAACTGCCACGACGCCAGCAGAGCCGAAGCGTCGGCGATGCCGGAGTAGGCAGGGGCATACATCGGATCGGCGGCAGCGGCTTCCTGAAAGAGCTCGAGCGCCCGCCGCATCGACTCGTTGGTTCTCTTGTACCAGTGATGCCGGCCGAGGAGATAGAGATCGTACGCTTCGAGACTTCGGGGTTGCTGGACAGGTGTCGCGCCACGCAGGTGGCCGAGCTGAAGTGCTTCGGTGATCGTGTTGACGATCGAGTGCGTGATCTCATCCTGCACCGCGAACACGTCCTCGAGCTGCCGCTCGTAGGTCTCCGACCAGAGAGTAGAGTCGTCCTCGACGCCGACGAGTCGCGCCGTGACGCGCAGTCGGTTGCCTGCACGTCGCACGCTTGCTTCGAGAACGAATCCAACTCCTAGCCGCGCGCCGATCTCTTTGATGGGGACGTCTCCGCTCTTGAACGCAAATGCGGACGTTCGTGAAACGACGCGAAGCCCTTCGACCTTTGCGAGAGCGTTCATCAACTCGTCCGTCATGCCCTCGCTGAAATACTCTGTTTCCGCGTCGGAGCTGCGATTCGCGATGGGCAGCACGGCGATCGAAAGCCGTGGTGTCGATGCGAGAGGCGCCTGCGCCGGAAGTGCGGGAGTATCCGCGGCTAGCAGCGCCTGCACGAAGGCAGTCGCCGACGGGAAGCGGTCATCCGCCTTCTTTTCCAGCGCGCGCGCAACTGCACGGATCGATGACGGCGAGAGGTCCGCACGTCTTTCGGCAAGGCTTGGCGCCGGAAATCCCAGGTGCTGCGCGACAATCGAGAGAGGCGTGGTCCCCGTGAAAGGCCGGCAACCGGCGAGTGCCTCATACACGACGCAGCCAAGCGAGTACACATCGCTCCGGCCATCGATGTCGGCGTCGCCGAGCGCCTGCTCGGGACTCATGTAGTCAACGGTGCCGATTGCCATGCCGGACTGAGTGAGACTGGTCCCGGTGGCGGGGACGCCGGACGCGAGCAAAGCGCCACGCGCGATGCCGAAGTCGGCGAGCATCGCGTGGCCGTGGCGGGAGAGCAGGATGTTCTCCGGTTTCACGTCGCGGTGAACAACGCCTTCGCCGTGGGCGTAGTCCAGCGCGTCGGCAATCTGCCGGACGATCGCCGCGACATCTTCCAGCGGAAGCGCAGACTCGCGCGTGATCCTCGCGCGGAGCGATTCGCCTTCGACGTACGGCATGACAAAGTAGAGAGCGCCGGCGGCCTCGCCCGAATCGTGAAGCGGCAGGACGAATGGATGGCGCAGCCGGGCGAGGACCTTGATCTCGCGGTCGAACCGCTCGGCGCCGAGTGCCGCGCTCTGTTCGGTATGTAGAACCTTGAGCGCTACCGGCCGCTCATGACGAACGTCGCGGGCGAGATAGACAGTAGCCATTCCTCCCTGGCCAAGCTCACGCTCGAGCGTGTACCGGCCGGCGAGGGCGTCGCGTAGCTCCGCGGGAATGCCGGCGGCGCCGGGTGTCTCCAGATTTTCGCCTGTGCCGGAAACGGGCATTACCTAAACTGTCGAGATGTGGGCTGGCGCGCGACCAGGTCAAAGGAATCGCGCTACGCTGCGCCGCAGCCTGCCCAGGCTCGATCGCGTTGCGCCAGTCACCTGACAATCGTCGAGGCTGACGAACGACCGGCGGATTGCGAACGTCTACTTGATTCGCTCGCCGTCTGCCCTGGCCGTTCGGCCGATGATCTCTTCTCCATGCACGACCGGTGGCCCATGACTTCACAATCGCTCACCATGGCGGACCGGCTGCGCCAGCCCGCTCCCAACGCTGTTCCCGCGATTCTGCTTGCCCTGATCATGCCGGTGTATCACGTCATAGTCGCGGTGAACCGCGGCCGGATCGCGCACATGCCGGAGCTGGCGCTGGACAGAGTAATCCCAGTGGAGCCAGTCTGGATGCTCGCCTACGGCTCGATCTGGATTTTCGCGTTTCTGCCTGTGTTCGTCGTCCGCCAGCCCGCTCTGAGGCGCCGGTTCATGCTGGCAACCTTCACCGTGATCGGTCTGGCGTATGTCGGTTTCCTCGTGTATCCCACGGTCTTGCCGCGGCCGGAGACCGTTGGGGACGGCTTCTTTGCCCGGAGCCTCGAGGTGGTTTATTCCCTCGACCCGCCGTACAACTGCTTTCCTTCGCTTCACGTTGCGTGGGCCTTCGTGGCCGCGCTGACCTCTTATCGCGTGCATCGGGGCGTCGGCATCGTCGCGCTGGTTTGGGCCACGCTCATTGGCGTGTCGACGCTATACACAAAACAGCACTACGTAGTCGACGTGATCGGCGGCATCGCCATCGCCTACGCCGCATACGCGCTGTTTCTGCGGGGCTACCGGCGCGAGATCATCGCCGACATTGACCAGCGTCTCGCGCCGAAGCGGGCGTTGAGAGCTGTCTGGCTCTACGGCGCCATTGTCGCTTTCCTGTGGACGTACCGGCTCGCGGTCAACTGGATGACAACGTAGTCACGGAATTGCGAACGGAGGATGGAACTGCTCCTCCCGCGAAGCTCTGCGGCGATGTCGGCAGCCGTGGTAGGCGTCGGCGTGTTCGAAGGTGTTTACTTGGGACCGAGATAGCCCATGCCGATAATCGCCGCAACGGTTCCTGACCAGTATATGAACATCCACTTCATCAGATCCGCCTGCATCGCCTTCATCTCGGATCGGAGCTCGCCACGTAGTGACGACATATCCCCACGCAGCTCACCACGCAGTGATGATATCTCCCCACGCAGCTCACTCCGCAGTGACGATATTTCCCCAAGCAGCTCACTGCGCAGCGACGATATCTCTTCGTGAAGGGTCGCCTTGAACCGCTCCCAGTTCAGCTCGTTGGTCTCTTTCAGGTCTGCCTTGTATGTCGCATCCACGGCGTTTGAACCGGTGAGAGAGCTGGCGCTCATGTCTAGCGGCTTACGACGACGAAGCGCTGGAGCGAATCGGGCATCATCCGCCCGAACTGGTCGAATAACGTGATGCCTGCCGCTTTCACAGCGTCTTTGAATTGTTCGTACGTCAGACCCGAACCCTTCAGGAAGGGCTGCAGCGCGTCAATCTGCGTTTGGAGATCGCCCTTCGTCCGACTGCCAAGCAGGCCGCCCTTGCGAGTAGCGCCCTGCGTGAAGGACTTTCGCGCACCAGGATTTGCCAGCAGTCCAGAGGCGGCAGCTCGGGCTCTGGTTCTGATTGTCCCCTGAACTCTGCGACTTGAGTCGCTTTTGAAAGCGGCGACACGCTTGGCCGAGTCAGCTAGCAGTGAGTCCTTTTTTGCCGCCGCCAGCTTCGCCGCAGCGGCTCGAGCTTTCTTGAGCGAGTCGGCACGTGCCTGCGAATCGAGCTGAGGCGCGGCAGCTACGTTCTGAGGCAGCGCCCCTGGCTGGGGGTCGCCGGCCCCCGGCGCAGGCAGCCCCGGCGCGGGCGAGTTGACGGCCGGAACAGCCGACGGTGCAGGAGTGTCAACCGAAGAATTGTCGGTTGACCGTTGCGAGAGGAAGACTGCGCCGGCAATGACGGGGATGAACAGCGCAAGCCCACCGATAAGCTGTTGACTCCGCCTCCCGAGGGTGCGCCGGCTCTTGTACGTCTCCCTCAGGATGAACGGTTCATCAGTATTAGAGATTGCCAGACCTTCCGCCGGCGTGGCAGGCACTGCGATTGGGCCCGTGGTGGGCGGCACTGCGACTGGACCTGACGCAGGCGACACTTCTATTGGACCCGAGGTCGCCGATGCTGCGACTGGGCCTGTAGTTGGCGACACTTCGAGTGGCTGTGTAGCGGGCGACACAGCCATCAGGCCGGTGATGGGCGGCACCACAGTCAGGATCGTAGGCTCGAGATGCGGGATCTTGTGCTCGAACGTCCTGATCTCGCCCGAAGCAGTAGAGAATGCATCGAGAGAATCGAGCAGCATCCTCGCAGTTGCCGGTCGCTCATCCGGCTCCTTCGAAAGACACCGCATTACGAGCGCCGACAACGATCGCGGGACATCCGGCCGCACCTCGACCAGTGGCTTCGGATCCTCAGACAGAACGGCAACGAGAACTTTCGCGGGAGTAGTCGCCGCGAATGGCGACCTTCCATTCAGGAGCTCGTAGGCAAGAAGTCCGAGTGCGTAGATGTCGATGCGATGGTCGGCCGTCGGATCGCCGGCGAGTTGTTCGGGAGCCATGTACGCGGGCGTGCCGATCGCCGTGCCGGTCTGCGTCACCCCCGCCGCGGGCATCGACGCGTTGAGTGCTTTCGCGACGCCGAAATCGGTGACGAGAGCGTATGTGCCTGACCGCAGAATGTTCGCGGCCTTGATGTCGCGGTGAACTACGCCTTCGCCGTGCGCGTAATCGAGAGCTTCGCCGACATGGTAAAGAACACGCACGACGTCGGGGACCGACATGGGCCCGTTCTTCTCGACGGCTGACCTGAGTGATTCGCCGGCGATGAACGGCATCGTGTACCACACGAGGTCTTCGTGCTCGCCGGCTGAGAGCAGCGGGACGATGTGCGGATGCTGAAGCTGCGCGGCGACCTTGATCTCCCGCTGGAATCGGCCCCGGTTCACGTCGGCAATGAGCTCCGGCGAGAGGACCTTGACGACTATCTTTCGTCCCAGTGACCGGTCGATCGCGACGAACACTCGGCTCATACCTCCGCCGCCGAGCTCGCGCTCGATGTTGTACGAGTCGGACAGGGCTTCTTTCAGTCGCTCTTCGAAGGTCGTCATTGCGGTGGTTTAGGGTGGCCGCCGGAAGAATATGGTAGTGCATCGTTCAAGCGCGCGCAATTTTCGCAAACGCACCGGTCGTTGCTGCACCGGATTTGCACCGCATATAATAGGACGAGCGACCAGCTCGCCCGAATCACCAGCGCACTAACCGAAGCGCGAGTTTTGCAAGCTACCTGTTCGAGCCGAGAGGCGTCGAGAAGTCAAATGGTCAAGCCAGCAAAAAATACGATTTGCCTTTGGTACGATCGCGATGCCGAAGAAGCGGCACGGTTTTACGCCGATACCTTTCCCGATTCGTCCGTCGGCTCGGTGCTCCGCGCACCGGGAGACTTCCCGTCGGGGAAGAAAGGGGATGTGCTCACCGTCGACTTCACCGTCTTGGGCATTCCGTGCCTCGGGCTCAACGGCGGACCTACGTTCAAGCACAACGAAGCGTTCTCGTTTCAGGTCGCAACGGAGGACCAGGCCGAAACGGACCGCTACTGGGACGCAATCGTCGGCAATGGCGGTCAGGAAAGTGCGTGCGGGTGGTGCAAGGACAAATGGGGATTGTCGTGGCAAATCACGCCGATCGCCCTCACTCAAGCGCTCACAGATCCCGATCCCGCTGCCGCGAAGCGCGCCTTCGATGCGATGCTGGAGATGAAAAAAATCGACATCGCTGCAATCGAAGCGGCGCGCCGCGGTTGAAGCTCGCGATGACATTGGTCGCGCTACAGCCAGCCCGACACACCGAGGGCTATTCCGCCTACGCTGAAACCAGCTCGGCCTCGCGCTCTCTCGCCAGCTGCGCGATTCCCTCTTCTATAGTACGGGAGTGGTGCATCGAGCAGAACTTCGGCCCGCACATCCCGCAGAACTCCGCGCTCTTGAAATACTCGGCCGGCAAAGTCTCGTCGTGGTATTCCTGCGCGCGCTCGGGATCGAGTGCGAGGCGGAACTGTTCTTTCCAGTCGAATGCGTAGCGAGCGCGTGAGAGTGCATCGTCGCGATCGCGCGCACCTTTTCGCCCGCGGGCAATGTCCGCCGAGTGGGCGGCGATCTTGTAGGCGATGACGCCTTCGCGGACGTCATTGGCGTTGGGGAGACCGAGGTGTTCTTTAGGCGTGACGTAGCAGAGCATGTCGGACCCGTGCCAGCCGATGAGTGCTGCGCCGATTGCGCTGGAGATGTGATCGTAGCCCGGTGAGATGTCCGTGACGAGTGGACCGAGCGTGTAGAACGGCGCTTCGTGGCAAACGCGTTTGGCGCGTTTGACGTTCATCTCGATCTGGTCCATCGGGATGTGGCCCGGGCCTTCGATCATTACTTGTACGTCACGTTCCCAGGCTCGTTTAGTTAACTCGCCCATCGTGTCGAGCTCGGCGAACTGTGCGTTGTCTGACGCGTCAGCGAGACAGCCGGGGCGCAGCGAGTCGCCGATGGAGATCGTGACGTCGTAGTAGCGAAGGATCTCGAGCACTTCGTCGAAGTGGTCGTAGAGTGGATTCTGTTTGCGGTGGTACATCATCCACACCGCGTGGAGTGATCCGCCGCGGCTGACGATCCCTGTCGTTCTTCCGTGAACGAGTGGCAGATGTTCGATCAGGATCGCGGCGTGGATAGTCATGTAATCCACGCCCTGTTTGGCTTGGCGCTCGATCATGTCGAGGAGGTCCTGTGCGGTGATCTCCTCGAGCTGTTTCTCCTGTTGCACTGCCTGGTAGATCGGGACCGTTCCGATCGGAACTGGCGATGCGTCGATGATCGCCTGGCGGATTGCGTCGATGTTTCCGCCTGTGGAGAGGTCCATCACCGTGTCGGCACCGTACTTCACAGCCATGCCGAGCTTTTCGATTTCGCCGTTGATGTCGGATGATACGGCAGAGTTTCCGATGTTCGCGTTGATTTTGACTTTGGCGACTTTGCCGATTGCCATCGGCTCGAGCGACCCCGCGAGGTGGCGGACGTTGGCGGGGACGATGAGCCGTCCGATTGCGATCTCGTCCCGGATTGTTTCGGGGGGCAGCTCTTCGCGTTCGGCGACAAAGCGCATTGCGTCGGTGATTTCGCCCCGGCGCGCGTAGTGCATTTGTGTACGTGCAACTGAGCCTGCGGCTCCTTGCGTGCGTGCTTCCATTGTTGACTCCCTACGCCGGTACTAACCGGATCAGGTTATGAGGGACTTTCTCAGCTGCCGCTCGGCAGCACCCCTGTCATGTGCATCTAATGTATATGCTGCATATCAACCGTGGTGCCGCAAGTCGCGCAAGCGTTATGCTTGCTTCCAATTCACCTCTGAGAAGGATCAAAACCCGTCTATCCGGCTGGGACGTCGCTCGAATACGTCCCTTCCTCATTTTTTCTTCGCGAGTGCAGGCTTCCAGTCGGGCATGGTCCGGTGCATAAACACGTCAAACATTGGGACCGTGAAGGCAGTATCTC
>JALYJX010000088.1:0-8145 GCA_030775065.1 Gemmatimonadota bacterium
TACGCGAGCAGGAGGAGCGGCTACGCGCGCAGACCGCGGCCAACGCTCAGCGATAGAACGAGCCGGTTACCGGTTACTGCTTGCCGGTAGCCGGTAGCTCCTCCTCGAACAACCAATCGTTGAACCTGCGTGACTTCGTGCGCGGCGGTGCCGGAATTGCGGCATGGTCTCGACTTCTCTTCGCACTGGAGAACCGCATGCTTGGATCCGAAGACGCTGTCGCGACTGTCGCCGTCAAGAATCTGGAGATCGCCGCCCAATTCTATGAAGGCAAGCTAGGCCTCAAAAATGTGGGCGATGAAATGCAGGTGCTCGTCTATCAGAGCGGGAAATCGACCGTCATGGTCTACCAGTCACAGTTCGCAGGCACCAACCAGGCGACTGCCGTTACGTGGCAGGTGGACGATGTCGATGGAACCGTTCGGGCACTCAAGGAAAAGGGAATCGCCTTCGAGCGATATGATTTTCCCGACGTCGAGCACGAAGGTGACGTGCACGTATTCGGCAAGATCCGCAACGCGTGGTTCAAGGACCCCGACGGGAACATCCTTTCGATAGTCAACAAGTAGGCGTTCGCCCGTGCTTATCTGAGGTTCCTCATCAATGGCGGCAAACATTTTCCTGATGTGGCGTCGAACACCGGACGATCGGCTCGAGCCGCATCGAGTCGCAACGCAATTGCAGCAGATTTTTGCGCCTCTTTTTTCCCGCTCACTTGAGCTGACAATCCGCCAGAATTCCGCAACAGCCATGGTTTATCTCGAGCTTCCCATGCGTGGTTGGGGCGCGCCACTCTTTCAGGAAGACGAAGAAACCTGGGCCGTTGCTCCTGACTATCCGGTCGATGCCGGCGCGGCACTTTCCGCAAAGGAGAAAGACTTTCCGAGTCTTCTTCCGGCCCTGGGACGAAGCCTGCAGGCGAATCCTTTTCAGGTCCTGCGCAGGATGGCTCCGCCTTTCTCTCTGGCATGGTGCTCCAGGCTCACTGGCGAAGCATTCGTCCAGAACGATGGTCTTGGACAAGCCCAGTTGTTCGAATACGAAAAAGGTCAGTTGTTCGCGATAACCAATCGGATCTTTGCATTGAAGGCTCTTGGCATTTCGCTTGAGCCAGTGGCTGAAGAGTGGGCGGCACGATGGACTCTCAACTGGTTTCCAAAGAATTCGAGCGGCTATAAATCAGTAAAATTCGTTCAGCCCGGAACACAGCTGCATTTCGCCGCTCATGGAATAACCAGAGCCACGCATGACGTCTTAAGAGAGTGGATCATCCCGGCTCACAAGTCTCAGGAAGATCTGGCCGAGCTGGCACGATCCTCGTTGCTGAATGTGCTCAAGTCGGTGGCTCCTTTATGGAAGAAAAAGCCAACCCTCTTGTTGTCTGGAGGATGGGATAGCAGATCCGTCGCGTCGTCACTGAAATATCTGGGACTGGAGTTCACTGCCAAGGTTACGGGGCTTCCTGGCAATCCTGATGTTATTGTCGCATCCGAGCTGGCTAAAATCGGGGGTCTGGAGCTTGAGATTGATCGTTCCGGCGGCTTGCCTCCCGAAAATCTGGACGATTGCCGTCTTAGTATTTCACTGGCATTACTGTGGGAGGCAGGGTATCGCGTCACAAGGAAGCACAAATTGTTTCTGAATGGCAAAAAGGATAAACACCTCGGCAGGGGTTCCGTTAAGCTCAGCGGGAAGCATGGCGGGATTGGAAAAGGCTTCTATTCGACGAAGTGGGACACAGAAATCGAGGCTGCAAAGCAGGAAAGCCGTTTTGTCGAAAGGTTGATGGATCATATGCCTCGATTCACGCGGAAGCATTTGTATGACAGCGTAAGAAGCATAATCTCTGACGCTTACGATCAAGCAGACCAATATGGTTTCAAAGGCCTTCAGCGGCTGGACTTTTTCTTTCTTTACGAGCGAAACAGACGCCTGGTGTCGGGTTCACATAGCGCAAAGACTGGTTTAGTTATTACGCCTTTTCTCAATCCTGACTTTATCTCTGCGTCCTTTTCGCTCACGAATTTCGAAAAAGTAACCAACCCCTTCCACCGCCATATTGTTGAGAAAAACACTCCTGAATGGGCCAGTATTCCGTACGCAGGATCATTCCCTGAAGTGGAACTCGAAGCGGAAGAGATGCTTTACACCGAGAATCAACAACGTTGGAGGCAGCCCACCGGAATCAGGAACTACGACAATCGCCTTTACTGGGAGAATCTTGCGAAACCGCTTTTTGACGAATGTCTCAGGAGCAGTGGGTTCTGGACAGAGGTATTCGATCCAGACCTTGCCAGGGGAAAAAGATGGTCTGATGATGCGGACGATCTGGTGATCACATGCATGCTTCCTGAGGCCCTGGAAGGAAAACAGCCAGGAGATTAGCCGCAACAGGATTCCGCTGGCGCTATCTTCGTTTATTGCTCGGTCGCTCCCGTAACGAGTGGGAGCACAGTTAGAGGCCGAACGGCACCTTGCGACCCAACGATTTCGGTGTATCTTCGGTATTTCAGCGTATTGAATTAGTCAGGCGGCTGGCGCCTAAAGGAGAAGTTGATGCAGTTCGCTGAGAGATTCATCCGCCGCCCGGTGCTGTCGAGCATGATCAGCCTGGGGCTCGTCCTGGTCGGCGCGATTGCCTACACGCGCCTGCCGGTTCGTGAGTTCCCGGATGCGGACGCCCCGGTCGTATCGGTCACCGTGTTTCTCCCCGGAGCGAGTCCGCAGGTTGTCGAGTCGGCGGTGACTGACGTGCTCGAGGAAGAGCTGTCCAGCGTGGAAGGGCTGCGCGCGATCACGAGCGCGAGCCAGGAGCAGGTCGCCACGATTACGCTGGAGTTCACGCTCGACCGGGAGATCGAAGCCGCCGCGCAGGACGTGCGGGACAAGGTTTCGCGGGTGCGCGGGCGCCTTCCGGAAGACATCGAAGAGCCGGTGGTCGCGAAAGAGGAAGCGGACGCGTTCCCGATCATGTTCCTCGCGCTCACCTCCAAGACCTATGAGCTGATGGAGCTGTCGGACATCGCAGACCGGCAGATCAAGCCGCGAATGCAGACAATTCCCGGCGTGTCGGGCGCTCCGATCTACGGCGAGCGGCGGTTCGCGATGCGAGTATGGCTTTCACCAGCCGAGCTCAATGCGCGCGGCCTTACTGCGCAGGACGTCGAGAACGCGATCCGCACGCGGAGTGTCGAGATACCGGCGGGCCGCATCGAGTCGGCCCAGCGCGAATTCTCGGTCAGGTATCTCGGAGAGATGAGGACGCCGGGAGAGTTCGCCAATCTCACGGTGGCGAGTGGAAACGGTCAGCTCGTGAAGCTCGGAGACGTCGCGAGGGTGGAGCCGGGTCCCGAAGACGAGAGGTCGGTGACGCGGTATTCACAGCAGCCCGCGATCTTCATTGGCGTCGTGCGCCAGTCGAAAGCAAACGTGCTCGAGGTTGCCGAGGCGGTGCACGCGGGGCTGCCGGCGGTGCGGGCGGCGCTTCCCCCCGGTGTCGACCTCCACATGGCGTTCGACGGATCGATTTTCGTTCAGCGCTCGATTCAGGAAGCGAAGGAGACTTTGCTGATCACGGCAGGGCTCGTGATCCTGATCATTTTCCTTTTCCTGGCCACGCTGCGGGCAACGATCATTCCGGCGCTGGCGATTCCCGTCTCGATCATTGCGACATTCGCGATCATAAGCGTGTTCGGCTACTCCGTGAATACGTTGACGCTGCTGGGGCTGATCCTCGCGATCGGGATCGTGGTTGACGACGCGATCATCGTGATGGAGAACGCGTATCGTCATCAGGAGGAGCTGCACAAGGATCCGGAGACAGCGGCCATCGACGGCACGCGTGAGATCACGACGGCCGTGATTGCGACGACTATTTCTCTGCTGGCGGTTTTTTCGCCGCTGCTCTTTCTCACGGGCGCGACCGGACGGCTATTCAACGAATTCGGCGCGGCGGTCGGTGGCGCGGTCCTCGTATCGGGGATAGTTGCGCTCACACTGACGCCGATGCTCTGCGCCAAGATCCTTCGGGTGAGCGCCCGCGAATCGCGCTTTCATCACCTCGTCGGGTCGGTGCTGGGAAGAGTCACCAGGGGCTACACCAGCCTCCTGGATCGCGCTCTCGCACGTCCTTTCGTGGTAATCGCGGGAGCGGCAGCTCTCACGGTCGGAGCGGTGGTTCTCTTCAACACGTTGAAGCGTGAGTTCGTGCCGCCCGACGATCGCGGGTTCTTTTTCACTTTCGTGGTCGCGCCGGAAGGCGCGACGGTGCAGTACACCGACGGCTATCTGAAACAGCTCGAGGCAATAGTCGAGAACACCAGGGATGTTCGGACATCTTTCTCCTTCATCGGGTTCGGCGGCCCGCCAAGCTCCGCATTTCTGGGATCGATCCTCAACGACTGGGACGAGCGCGAGCGCTCCGCTGAGGAAATAATCGGCGAGGTGCAGCCGAAGTACTTCGGGATTCCGGGCGTTTTTGCGTTTGCCATCAATCCGCCGGCGTTTGGCGGCTTTGGGGCGCCGGTCCAGTTCGTCGTGCAGAACCGCGATTTCGAGGCTCTGGTGCGTGGAATGGATTCGCTGCAGGCGCGGGCAGCAACGATTCCCGGGTTGGTCAACGTCGACACCGACCTCCGTGTGACCAAGCCTGAGCTGGTGGTGACGCTCGACCGCGACCGCGCAGAAGATCTCGGCGTACCCGCGCGCGACATCGCGACAACTCTTCAGACGCTGCTTGGCGGGCGCGATGTGAGTCGCTTCACGTCCGACAACAAGCTTTACGACGTCATTCTGCGGCTCGACCCCGGACAGCGAGCGACGCCATCCGACATCAGCGGCATCCAGGTGCGTGGAAGGAACAACCAGCTCGTGCCGCTCGATGCGGTGACGCGTGTCGAGGAGAAGATCGGGCCGCGGCAGCTCAACCATTTCAACCGCGTTCGATCGTTTACGCTATCCGCGAGCATGACGCCGGGCTTCACACTGGGGCAGGCTCTCGATTCGCTGAATGCCGCGGCCACCAAGGTGCTGCCTGCCGGAAGCACGGTTGAGTTGGCCGGAGAGTCCCGTGAATTCGCCGAGAGCGGGAGTGCGTTGTACTTCGCCTTCGCCCTTGCGCTCATCTTCGTGTTCATGGTGCTCGCTGCACAATACGAGTCGCTGCTCCACCCCCTCACGGTTCTGATGGCGGTTCCACTCGCGGTGACCGGCGCGCTGGCGGCCCTTTGGCTGACGGGCTCGACCCTGAACGTCTACAGCCAGATCGGTATGATCCTCCTGATCGGGCTGGTGTCGAAGAATTCGATTCTTCTCGTTACCTACGCCAACCAGCTGCGACAGGAGGGCCACGACGCCATCTCCGCGATGCGGGAAGCCGGGCGGATTCGCCTGAGGCCGATTCTCATGACATCGGTCGCGACGATCTTCGGCGCGCTGCCGATTGCCCTCGGCCTTGGCGCCGGAGCGGGGAGCCGGCGTCCGCTCGGCTACTCGATCATCGGCGGAATGGTGCTCTCGACTCTGTTGACGCTCTTCCTCGTGCCGGCCGTGTTCGTGCTGTTCGAGCGCCTCCGTGTGCGTCGTGCTCCGGTCTCCGTTCCACGCGGCTCCGGTGACTACCAGCCGGTTTCGACACTGGCAGCTTCATCGGAGGCGAAATGATCAGTTTCTCGAAAAGGGCAATCCTTATCGGAGGACTCTTCGCGGCCACCGGAAGTCTTTCGACAACGCCGGCATCTGCGCAGGCGACGACCGGGATTGTACCCGTTGTCACGCTCGCCGAGGCACGCGCCCGGGCAGCGACAGTGGATCCTGATGCAGTCACGGCGCGCAGCCGCGTCGAGACAGCGGTGTGGCGCCGCCGCAGCGCGCTGACGAACCTGCTCACGCCCAACCTCGCGGCGGGATTGAGCTACACCCATTTCTCGGAGCCGTTCTTCAACTTCGGCACCGGGAACATCAGCCCCAATTCAGCGAGTGCAACTCTCGACGCGCGATACACGGTGCTGGGCGCAGGAAAATTCGGTGAGCTGAGGAGCTCGCGCGCTTTTGTGGAGAGTGCTGAAGCAACCGAAATCGCGACGCGATTCCGTACGGCGCTCGAGACCGACGCCGCGTATTTCGCCGTGCTCGCGAACCGCGACCTTTCGCGCGTTGTGGCCGATCGGCTCAAGCGCGCGCAGGAGCAGCTCGGGATTGCACGCGTGCGCGTTGTCGCAGGTGAGGCGATCGCTTCGGATTCTCTCCAGCTTCTGCTTGAAGTGAGTCGAGCCCGGGTCGCGCAGCTGAGCAGGGATTCCGCGGTCGTCGCGTCACGGCTTCGTCTCGGACGCTTGATCGGGCTGGCCGGTCCAGCCGAAGCAGCACCGGTCGACACTGCCAAGCCCCCGCCGCTGCCGATGAGCCAGGAACAGGCGATCGAAGAGATGCGAAGGCGCGGCCCCGATGTAGAGGCGGCACGTGCCGACGAGCGCAGCGCCCGTGCTACTTTGAGTGGCGAGCGTGAACGGTATTTTCCGGAGATCACGGTGGGCGCGACTTCAGGGCGGTACGATTCACGCCTGTTCCCGTCCGCGTTGAGGCGAAGTCAGTATACCGTTGGAATCGCCCTCCCCATCTGGAACGGTGGCGCCCGGGAGTTTGCGGTCGCGCGCGCACGGGCGGAGCGCGACATCGCCACGGCGACCCGCGCGGACACGGAGCGCGGCGCTGCCGAAGTGATGGCACAGTCGTACCACGGCTATCTCACCTCGCGCTCGGGGATCGACCTGGCTCTTGTCGGAGTTGCCGCGGCGAGAGAGAACTATCGCGTGCAGCGCGCCCGCTATCAGGAGGGAGCCACGACTATTCTCGATTTGCTGGAAGCGCAGGTGGCGCTGAGCGAGTCGGAAGCGGCTCTCATTCAGGCCCGGTACTCTACTCGCCTTGCTCTCGCACAGATCGAAGCGTTACTCGGCCGGCGGATATTCGAAGGAATAACTACAACTGAGAAAATCTGTGACTTTCCCAGTTGTCTTTATGGAACCATAGGGAGAACGGAATGCCACAGCAGCTGAAGGGATGGTGGCCCCAGCGACGTCGGCTCATTCTCACTGTCGGAGCGATGGTGGCAGTGGTGGCCATCGCTTACCTGACGATGGGTCGCGACAAGGCACAGGCAGGTGGTGCCGCGGCCGGTGGGCCCGGCGCGGGTGGCCCCCCCGCGGGTGGCCCCCCCTCCATGCCGCCGATGCCCGTTGATGTGGATACCGCGCGTGTTCGACCCATCATCGATGCGGTGCGCGCCACCGGCAGGATCGAAGCCGTGCAGGCAGTCCAGCTTCGCCCGGACGAGCAGGGAAGAGTTACCGCGCTCCTGTTTCACGAGGGTCAGGTTGTCCCGAGAGGTGCGTCGCTGGTGAGGATCGACGATGCGATGCTGCGCGCGCAAGCGGAGCGCGCGGACGCCGAGCGCGACCTCGCTCGCCAGCAGCTCGCCCGCGTGCAACGATTGCGGGATCAGAATGCGGCGACGCCAGCGGATCTAGAGCGTGCTCAAGCGGCCGCACGCAGCGCAGCGGCAAACCTGGCGCTGCTTCAGCTTCAGATCACACGGAGCACAGTGCGCGCGCCGTTCTCCGGCGTAGTCGGCCAGCGATTCGTCAGCGTCGGCGACTACGTGACGACCACGACACCTCTCCTCACGCTTCAGACCATCGATCCACAGCGGGCCGTGATCGAGGTGCCCGAACGGCACGCGGCTGCGTTGAAGCTGGGGCAGACTGTCGAGTTCAATGTCGCGGCGGAACCGGGCAGAAAGTTCGTTGCGAGGGTGGACTTCATCGACCCGGTGGTGCAGCAGGCCAATCGCACGATCATGGTAAAGGGGCTCGCCCCGAATCCGGGCCGTGTTCTCAAGCCCGGAATGTTCATAGAGGCGCGGCTCTCGACAGCGACTCGAGCGAACGCAATCGTAATTCCCGAGGATGCAGTGCAGCCGCTCCGAACCGCGAACATTGTGTGGGTCGTCGACAAAGGGAAGGCGAGCCGGCGCGTCGTCGTGCTCGGCGTTCGGTCGCAGGGAATCGTCGAGGTGATGAGCGGCGTCAAGCCCGGAGAGCTGGTAGTCATTGGCGGCCTCGAGAGAATGGCCGAGGGGATGCCTCT
>JALYJX010000088.1:8155-11096 GCA_030775065.1 Gemmatimonadota bacterium
TGAAGGTTCGCTGAAGAAAACGGATGCGACGGATTTGTGGATCGGACGGATTAGGCGAGGTGCATGTCGCTGATCCGTCCCATTCGTCCCATCCGTCCCTCCGAGTACGCGCTCCAATAGCGTCACCAATCGCGTGGCGCTGGTTCGATCCGGGTCGAGCTTCGGATCATAGATCGTGAGCTCGAGTCCCAACGCACAGAGACAGACCAGCCGCATGAGCACTTCCGCCCGCTGTCAAGTCCGTGCCCGTTCGCCGGGAGTTTTACGCGCGCTGCAGGATCGCCGGAATAGAGCAGTTTGCGTCAAGGGGGGCCGGGAATCGGCCCCCTAACGGCCAAGCGGGCCCTTCGAGCCGCCACGTCCGGGTCTACTCGCTAGAACGTCTACTTGTGCAGCCTATTGTGGAAGCCAGCGATCCAGCCGGGCGAGGGCACCGTCGATCATCGGATCACCCTCGAATAAATCCCCTGCGTCACTCACTACCTCACTTAGTCTCTCTCGCTGCTGGTATGTGAGCTTCCCACCCAACTCGAGATACCTGGAAGCCCCCGAGATTAGCGTATTGTAAGGATGTATAGTCGTCCGCGAACGCCGAGCCTCCAGGGCAATGGCGTCAAGCAATCGGTCGAATCCCTCAGCGAACGCGGTGTCACGATTGCCTACGCGTGATTCCATTTCCATGAAAAGCAGCTTACCAAGAGTCGTAAGTGGAAATGGGTGCGGCTCAATGGCAACCGCGTGACGACCGTACTGAAGCGCACCTGCCAGATCATTGTCAGCCGCGAGCAACGCGCGCTGTTCCCAATAGCGGGAATTCCACTCCCATTCCTTTTGAACTGCGATATAAAATGTCTCAGTTGCGGGCCCCAGAAGTGGACGAACGATTTTGTCACCATCGAAAAGCCGCCCAGCCAGGCGCGCTTCTGGCGAACGCCTCATGATCGCCTTACGGTTGACGTACGGTGCGATCATCATCGCCAGTCGCCTAAACGCTTCTAGTAGGACGGCAGAATGTGCTTTTGCCGGGCCAAACAAGATGCGATCTCCCACTAATGCATTCATTACTGTTAGATACTCATTCTCATAGAGATGTGTTGCTAACCTTAATGGGGCATTTTCTTCGAGAAACTGCGCGATCGGAATGCCTTGTCCGAGGTTCGCCTGGAGAATGCTGTAACGAACGCCCGCGAAATAGCAATGTTGGGCGAGAGCGACAATGGTATACGCCAATTGATTATCAGAGCCTGAAGCCGTCCACAAGGACTCGATGATCAAATCAAGAGGTTTGAAGTCATTAAGAATGCGGCAGACCGCAATCGCCGGTGGGTCGCCCTCCAACCTCTTGGCAAACTCTTGAGGGTGCTTAATCGCTTTCGGTTCAGCCACAAGGCCGTACTGCCGATACCGCTCGATGAGCTGCTCACATTCACTGATGCGGAAGGAGGACATGGCCATCGTCGTCCGAATTCTGTCCCCTAACACGACATCAAGGAAATCTCGACGGTAAACGCGCTCGGCTGACAAAACCTTGACACGGGAGGAAACCGCCGAATTATCCAACAACTCGTCAATTTGATCGACATGATCTGCAAACCCATCGACCAGCAACACAAGATCGGTCGCTGCTTTGCCCAAACAGGCAATTGCAGCCTCTGTGTCAATGCGCGAAAGGGCCCGAACCGAAAGAACGGGTTTGCCGGTCAGTGCCAGCGAATGCGCTACCCGCTTAATCGCAGTGGTTTTCCCCGCTCCCGGCTCGCCCAACACCACAACAAGATTCGGAGAGGTCCCCGCGGGTTCTGCTGGCGATATCAAACTGACAAGTCGCGAGTTATCCGAACGATCAATATCGACGTGCTGGTGCAGGTCACTCCAATCCGGTGCGCGGCCGTATAGAAATGGACTCGGAACCTTGCTGAGAGGTTGGTCCGCAGCTGGTACTAGCTCAAAGTCACTAAAGAAACGCAGAAGCTGAGCTGGCTCTACGCCGGAAAACAGCGCGCTGACATCGGGAACTATCAGGTCCGCGAGCGTGGGTGGGGCGGGGAACCGCTCCCGCAGCCACGCGAGAAACTCACCGAATCTGGCTTTGACAAGGATGAGTCCGTAGCGAGCACAGTCCGACTTGGTGGCGGCATCAGGTGACGGCTCGATCAAGAAAGATGGGCCCCTTCCACGTCGCGGTGTGGCCGGTGATCGTTGGCTGAGATAGTACTCCAGATCGATCTCGTTTAGGGACGTCCCCGCGATTATGAACGGCTCAGTCGAAAGAATCTCGGCGAGTAAATGCATCCACGGGTTGAGAGTGTGCATAACTCGCGTGTACTCTGATGCGGAGAAGACAAAGCCCGCCTCCGGTTCTCGGACCCACCCGTGTAGATGAACGGCGAGGAGTTCACTACGGCTTGAACTTGGTTCAAAAGGCGCGTCAAAATTGAGAGGTACTAGGGTTTGCTTCCTGCCGGTGGCGGCCTCGTAGTGAGCCTCAATCGCATCGTCAACGTTAAACGTGAAGAGCCGTCGCCAGAGAAACGGCGACAAATACTTGAGCGAGGGCCCCGGCTGGCAGTTAGAAAACGGTTCAACAAGCGCCGACTGTCGTTGCTCTCGAGAGAGAAGCGCGTAAACCCGGGTGAGAGATGTTTCCGTGCGCACGCCAGTTAACTTGCAAAGCTCCTGGCGCAGCGATTCGCTACTCTTTAGTGGTTTTCCAAGCCCGTTGCAGCTATCGAGCGACACTCCCGAGCCGAGCAACAGATTATATCCCCCTGTAAGAAGCGTCTCGCTAAACGCTTGCATTGCCTCCGCTGGAATCATGTGATTCTCTTAGGATATTGTGGCATGTCGTGCCGAGACATTGGGGAGCAGTCTACTATCTGGCACATGAGCGGCGCTAGGCTATGAGAGAAGTGTCGGCGCGAGATCCCGAGTGGGGTTGCGT
>JALYJX010000089.1 GCA_030775065.1 Gemmatimonadota bacterium
GTGCTCGTTCCGACCATGTCGACAGGAGACGCGGCCTTCTTTTCAGCTTAGCCGAAAGGTGTAAGCCGTGGGCACTGAGAATCTGTCCGTCCGACTGGGCGGGGTCGCGTTAGCGCTGTCAGATTCGTTGGCGTTGGAAGACACATGCCGAGCGTTAGATGAAGGACGACTTACCCGTTTTTCAGCGGCTGCCTCATGGGCTTCGATCTCGGGAGGAAATTCAGAGACCGAAAATGCCCTACGCGCGCTGAGTCAAGCTTGGAACCTCATTGGCGATGATTTGCAGCCGCGCCAATTAGCGCTGCTTCTGCGCTCTAGCATCTCTGCGGTGGCGTCATACCAACGGTCAGTACCTAAGAGTCAAGTCGTTTGGACCGGGCCAAGCGTCGCCGGGTCATTCCTCCGCTCTACACGCGAAGTTATTCGTGAAATCATTCGCGGCGCACAGGAAAGCGTGCTTGTTGTCGGATACTGGATCGCTATCGGCGAAAGCGAAGATAACGTGATTGCCGACCTGATTTCGTCCTTGGCTGAAGCTAGTGAGCGCGGAGCGCGGATCACACTAATCGTAGACGAGCGGGGTCGAGCCGATGGACGCGATAACATAAAGATTTTTTCAAAAGCATGGCCAGAAGGTGTGCCCCCACCAACCCTCCTGACGTGGCGACTCCCAGCTGGCGATCGCCATCTGAAGCTGCATGCGAAGGTGCTCGTCGGAGATCGGCGCGACGCACTTGTCACTTCCGCCAATTTGACGTCGCATGGAATGATGCGAAATATGGAAATGGGCGTGCGTATCGTTGGCCAACCAGCTGCAGACATCGCGCAGCATTTTTCGCTGCTCGAGCGGTACGAGGTGGTCGTCCGATATCCCCCTCAGGCGTCGGACAAGACATGACACGCTTCAGCGATCACGACGAATTACTGAAGCGCGTCACGGAGCAGTTAGCCGGGACCCCTTCGAGCACCGACCACGCGATGATCCTGAGGTGGCGCGTGGTCTCGTTGTGTCAGTACCTGCTGACGTGCTCAGATCCGAAGCTGGCGATCATTTGCATACAGGCGCTAGAGATTTTCGCGGCCGACGGCGTCGCGAAAACAACCGATGACGCTCTGAGAGCAGCGCGTCAGCACTTGAAACACGTTCTCAGAAACGACGGTCTGTTGCCCTCCTTCTCAAGCGAGAAGTGTGCAGATGTTCGTCAAAGCCTCGAGACTTTGGCAGCTCCGCGCTCAGCCATTATCCCGGTGGCAAGAGGTTTTCTTCCGGAAGTCAGCGCTAGGGTCAAGCAGCAAAGCGAACGCTTTCGGTTCCCGGGCTTATCTCACCGATTTGGAATGTTGAAGGCAGTTGTCACCAGCGACGGTCGGTCAGAAGCCGACCTCGTGCGGGCGGCGGCAGCCGTTCTGTACGTGAAGGAAATGAACGATGTAGTTCCTGACGCACTGGGTCTCCTCGGACTCTTGGATGACGATTACGCACTCAGAGTAGTTCTCGATGACCTACAAGAAACGCGAATGGGGCAGCATCTACATTGGTCGGAGCGGATTTCTGTGCTTTGGGACGATCTACCGTTCCTTCAAGGAGTGAATTTACAGCGCAATGACGAGCCGGTCTTTGTCTCGTGGTTGGACCGTGTGAATTCGTTTCTTACGTATTCCCACGTGTTACAAGCCGACGAGACTCCACTGGTTTTGATTCAACCAGCTATCGCATGCTTGCCGTTGCATTCCCTAATTTCCCTGATCGGACTGGGAGTGCTTGAGGCATTCACCTCGTCCCGGACGAAAGCGTACGAGTTGAAGGTGGGCCAGCTTTACGAAGTTGATGGCTGCATTGTAAGGTTCGAAGGTATCGGCGGAAGCCGCGAACCCGAGTGGCCCAGGCTTGGCTTGAGGGGTTGCTCTGTTTACCAGCCTCCCGGCATAGCGGATCGGATGATCCCGATAGATCGGGGTCGATTGTCGTCCCAGAGAGAATTTGCGTCTCGCGCTAGATCACCGGGCCCTGACGCCCTTCAGAAGTTTTTCGATTGGGACACAGCTTTAGGTGCTGCGTCCCTTTCTCGGCCACTCGTGTTGGTCAGCTCCCAACGGGACGCCCAACATTTATTAGGCGGCGTTCGGTCAAATGGTGTGAGCATCTTAGATCATGGGTTGGTTCGGTTTGCAACAACAACCAACGAGATCGTGGATACGCGCGGAACTGTTGTGGTTGTTGCGCCTTCGTTGTCGGTGGTTCGAAAACTTCTTCAGAGCGGAATAGAGCTGCAAGGAGTGCTCGTTGACGGGTACGATCGACTCCAGAGCGGACGCCACGATCTTCCGTTTTTGTTGAATGCCCAGCCAGCCCTACCGATCATCGTGTGGGCCACAGGTGGCTACTACCCCGATGTAGTCCCTGGATGGATGCCTCCACACCGGTGCCTTGAGGCGTCAGTTCAGGACGTCGAGGAGATTCTTAAGTTGGATGATCCTCAGTCAGGCGAACTGCACCAAGCGCTGTGGGAGTCAGCAACAGGCGTGCAGGTTCAACAGGCCTATTCGGAACTCACGGAGGCTGAATCAACATCGTTGTCGGCAATCGACCGATACCTCGATTTACTCAACGACTCTCATATTCCGGACTATTGGCGTTACTTCTTACGCCGAGGTGCACGCGAGATCAGGCTCCTCTTAACGGCGACGCCCGCACGTTCGGTCGACACAACCGCATTTGTGAATGCTTGGATCGAGTCGATTGCTCAGCCAGTATCGTTGTTACGGTCCGAAGCCGCCGCCGCTCAGTTGACGTTGCGCACTGCCGAGATGGCAATCGCCGATGCGATCCAGAAAACTGCAGAACCGCTCAACTCTCGAGCGCGCTCGCTTAAGAAATTCATAACTCAGAATAGCCCAAAACACTGGAAGTTTGTGTGCAAACTCCCGTCGCAAATTCAAGCAATTAACTCAGTTGTCAGGACTGAACGTTTCGAGGGCACCGAGCCCGTCCTACTACGCGATCTGAGTCCCAATATGGATTGCCTCACCGCGGGATGGACCGGTCGTTCATTCGCAAAGCGTCTTTTCGCTCACACACCGAGTTCAGTCGTGGCATTGGTCGATGACAACGAGTTCGCGCTGTGGAATTCAGCCATCCAAAAGCGACCCTTGGGTAGCGGCTTCCTCGCAGACGTCCGCGCCGCAAATGTCGTGATAGCAGCAGAGACGCAACTGCCCCGGCGAACCATCGCCGATGTACCCGATCGTAATGCGCCGAGAGATGCGGATGTGTCCGAAAGAGTTCGGTGCGTGTTCCTTCGTCCCAGTGGTGAGCTAAGAGCCAAGGTGCTGCCACGTGAGAGCGGCGTTGTGGTAAATGAGCAACAGGGGATACGCGAGCGAACAGCGTCACGACTACGTGCGGGCGATCATGTGATACTCGGTCTAGCGAATTCACGGTGGTCACCCGCTGACGAATTCACTGAGGCGTTGGTCGATATTGTTAGGTCATTGGAGCCACAAGTGGTGGCTACGGCTATGGAGTGGCGGAGGGCGCTGCGTCAATATCAACTCTCACAGGGTCTGTCAGCTGTAAGGCTTCGTGAGCGCCTTGCAAGTGCAGGTGTCACACGCGAATTGGCAACCATTGAGGGATGGCTTGACACGCCCCGCGCGGCCCCAATAGCGCCAAGGCAGCCCCGTCGCGATCTAGCTGCTATCTGGTCGATCGCTGGCGAGTACGCACAACATTCGCCGATCGATGTTCTTGCATCATGTCTTCGACTCCGTCGCTTGAGGCTTGCTGCAGGAAGAGCATTACTTAATCGATGGCTAGGTCGTCACGTGGATCTCGGAGTGGACGAAGCATGGGTTGACTCCCTGGTTGACGATCTCCGCAACTCCGTTTCTGTTTACGAAGTTGAGACGGTTACGGAAGGCATCGCACCGATTGAAATGATGGGCTGGTGGATTCCATCGGAATTCGTTGCTCGATTCCGGTCGGGTGAATTGAGCGATTACGACACGGCCTTCTCGGAAGCAGAGGATGCGATCGACGCTAGTGCGACCTGATCCCCTAGGAGATCGTCGACGAACGGGATCACTGACGCGTTTTAACAGATTTACGCTTGAGTAGCCTTAGTCGGCTAATTCGGCTTGCTGATCAGCGTCAAGCCCGCGCATCTTTCGCCAGCATGCCTCGCTCATCGTCGCGATCCCGGCCTACCGTGTTATCCGCCTTCACGGGCCTAGGTGGGCTTGACTTAGGGTTGGAGAAAGCAGGTTTTCGGACTGTTGCGGCGATCGAACTAGATGCATCGGCCCGCGCAACGATAAAGCGGAATCGCCCGCGGTGGAATCTGCTGGATGAAGGTGACATAGCGAAGGTTCGCGGTTCCCTGAGGCCTGCAAAGTTAGGACTTCGCAGGCGCCAGCTTGGGGTGCTCGTCGGCGGCCCACCGTGTCAACCGTTCTCAAAAGCCGCACAGTGGGCCGAGAAGGGCCGGCGTGGGCTTGCCGACCCCCGCGCTAAGCCCCTACGAAGTTTTTTGGGACTCGTTGAGATGTTTCTTCCGCGAGTAATTCTGATTGAGAATGTGCCAGGGTTCGTCCGCGGTGCAACTTCAGCCCTTCCCGTAATCGAAAGAGCGTTATCCCGCATCAACGCTCGAAACCGCACCCATTACCAGTTAGAGTGGCGGGTGTTGAATACGGCGGACTTCGGCGTGCCACAAAGACGTCAACGAGCGATCTTGGTCGCTCGCAGAGACGGTCGACCTTTCAAGTGGCCGACGCCCACGCATGAGAAGCTACCAGTTCGCGCCTACGACGCGCTCAATGACATCCATCCCGATAATCCACCGCCGATGACCGGCTATTGGGCGGATCTGCTTTCTTCGATTCCAGAAGGGGGGAATTACCAGTTTCACACTCCAGACGGCGCGGGTGAGCCGCTATTCGGAAGACGGCGGAAATTTTGGTCATTTCTGTTGAAGTTGGCGAAGGGGGAGCCTGCATGGACAATTTCTGCGCAGCCCGGGCCAGCAACTGGACCGTTCCATTGGGAAAGCAGGCCGCTGACCACGCAAGAACTCCTACGGTTACAAACCTTCCCTAAGGCCTGGTGTGTTGAAGGCGGATCGCGTGAACAGATTCGTCAGATCGGGAATGCGACGCCCGCGCTTTTCGCTGAAGTCATCGGCCGGGCGATCGGCGACAATGTCTTCAGCTTGCGATACCGAAAGGGGCTACAACTGAAGATCGCTCGAAGGCGAATTGTTCCGCGTCGCCATGCTCGCAGATCCGTACCTTCCAAGTATCTGAATCTCCGCGCGCCGCATCTCCCACATCCCGGCGTTGGGGAGGGTCCGGGCGCAAAGGCACGTCTATCTAGCAGCGGCTAGAGCTTGGCCCGGCTCTTGAATTTTCGCGTTTCAGGAATTCGCTTTGGATGAAAGCCGAAATACTGAGGTTGATTTGCGCTCCTGAATGACCGTCGGGCGAGGCGTCCGCAAGAGATCGCGTATCTGCCTAGCCAGCCCAATCTCGTCACGGATGATGTCAGATTCCCACAGTCGGACCACTCGCCATCCGAGCTGATTAAGTGCTCGATTCACGGCGCGATCTCGCATTCGGTTTCTCGAAATCTTTGCAACCCAGTAGTCTGCATTTGCACCGATTTCCAGCCGTGACCGGCGTTGTGACCACGCACGGCCGTGCCAAAAGTCTCCATCGCAAAAAACGACGAGCTTCTCACGAGGCCATACAGCGTCGGGGCGACCGGGAAGCGTTCGGCCAGACGTTTGGCAGCGGATCCCTACAGCCGTCAGTCCGCGTCGAAGAATAAGCTCAGGCTTCGTACGGTGCGCCTTATTGCCCTTTCCAACTAGGGACGCAGTTGGAGTCGAGGGTCTGAGTCCTCGAAAGCTCGGCGCGGCGGGCGTCTTTTTTCGAACCTTTCGCGCGGACTCTTTCCTTCCCTTAGATGGGTGGCGTCTTTGGCGAGAAAGTTTCGTCGTCAGATCGTATGCTCCTTGTACTAAGTTCGCAGTGTCTGGTAGCCTCTGCGGGCACTCTGACATCCCGTTCGTAATCCGTGGCGACCATTTCGCAAGCTCGGCCAAGAGAACTGTTCCTCACCTCGCGTTCCAGGTAATTCACGGGCGGAGAAATCGCAGTCGAAGTCATGTTTGGTCTGTCAATGCCTTAGGGATGTAATCTCATTGAGAGTTGTTGCTTCACGTCCGCTGGCAATGGAACACGGGCGGCCTGCCGATCTGTTGAAGCTTCATCGACTTCGTACTTCTCGCCCATAATGATTTGAAACCAGCGCTCCCTGTCCCGAACAACCCGGAACATCTTCTCGTCCTGGGTTCCAGCCAAGTAGGGAAAGAACAGATTGATTGACTTGCCTACACGTTCGGCCTTACAGCCGATGCGATCGACTCTGCCCGATCGCTGTTCAAGTGTAGACGGGTTCCAGCAGAGATCGTGATGAATAACATGGCGGCAGTGAAGGTGTAGATCGACCCCTTCCGCCATGACGCTGCTTGCGATTAGGATCTCGGGAAAAAGCGGCGTATTAAATGTCAACAAGAGGCGTCGGCGTGTTTCTGAACGAACCTCGCCGTTTGCAAGTCTCACATTCGGAAGAAGCATAGCTTTCCCCTCCTCCAGACTCGTTGCTTCGCCCGGGTCGAAAACCGCCCGGACTTCTTTGCCGAGATGAGATCCGGTCTGAACCGACTCGAGTGCTGCCAGGAACTCATCGCGTTCCGACGAAATGCATCGTTCGGACAAAAATCTGCAAAAATCTTCTATGCGCCGGCGAAGGGATTGCTGCTCCTCAGTCGCGTCATCCGCCGCGCTCAAGAACTCTGATGCGACGTCGTCAGTTTGCAGAGGCATGTACCGAACGAGAAAAGAAGGTGTCCGGATGAAGCGTCTGATCACATCAGCGACTCGAATCGTTTGGTCGGGTGAGAACGCCTCGAACTGGCTTACGATAGGATGTAGCCAGTCGGTCACTGCAGTTCGTAACGCGTCGTCGTCGAAAAAACGATCGCCCATTTCGTTCAAGAACTTGTGTACCTCGCGCGGCGACAGTCCGGGTAATTTTGCTTGCCCAAGCACAGCGATCTCGTCGTTAAGAAGCGAAGAAATGTGTTGCCTAAGGGCTCGGCCCGTCGCCCGGTAGAAGCAAAAAATCAGAACCTTGTCGCCGCGGCGCCAAAGCTCGACAGCGCGTTCGGCTGTCGCCCGAATTTTTGGATGAGCGAAACGCAGAGTGCGATCCTTCTCTGGCAAGGCCGCGTCTAAATGCTTCAAATACCACTCGAGGTCCGGAGCTGCGACCATGGTGCTGGAATCCTCATCGTCATCACGCACTTCTCGGCCCGCTCGCGTTTCCAGATATGCTTCGAATGACGATGCCAATCCTTCCGCGAACAACGCGCGACCTTTCGGCGTTAACGCCATAAGCGCCTGAGCCCGGCCAGCGAGGAGGAACGGTAGGACGACTGAACCGGGAATTTCTAGACCAGAAGCCGAACTGCCACCATCTTGAATAGCAGCACCATTAAGAACCAGCCTGCGGTCGATTGATGGCTGATCCGGCAGGTGCGTTGACTTCATATAACGAAGTACCCAGGGGGAGAGAGCGCTCTCGGCCTTCTCCATAACCTCCTTTGTTGCCTTCACCTGATGAACCAACTGCGCTACCAACCCTTCACCTTGCTCAAGCTGGGCGGATAACCACCACTTATCTATATCTACCGTATCTACTGTCGAACCGTCGGCGAGCGCAAAATGCCGCGTTTCTAACCTCCCCCACGAACGATCCAGCCGCAGCGCCGACGCCTGAGCGTCATCCAAGACTTTCCCTAGCTGGACTAACTCGCCGCGATACTGGTCCCTGCTCAGAGTTGGGATTCCAGGACCACTCCACGCAACTCCCTCAAACCTCTCGAGAACGCGAACGAGCTCCGCATGACCGAGTTGGAATGGCGTCGCGGTGAGGAACAACATGCGTTCGAACTTCCCGCCGAGAGGGCCAGCAGTTTTGAAGACGTCAGATTCCTCTGCCGCCTCAACTGATGCAAAAAGTGACGCGAGGCGTGTCCCGGGATTCTTCACATGGTGCGCTTCATCGAGAATCAGTAACGGCGATCGGAAGCTGATCTGCCTCAAGGCAACCTTCCAAACATTCTCCATTGCGTCCGAGATTCCGCGACGGGCTTCTTGAAGCCGCCATACGAGACCCTTCGATCCTCGTTGCGGCAAGTAGCGAAGCGCCTCTACCAACGGTTCGAACTCGACACTCGACATCGACTCGAGGACGTCGACCAGATGCGCTGGCACTGGATCGTCGGTTACGTTCTCCTTGAGGCGTTTGTCGGCCCTATGGATCGTCCTCAGCCACGAATCATACGGGCGATCAAGAAGGTCGCCTAATAGGCCCGGAGCCCGCTGCTCAACCCACTCGAGCCGTAGGAGTTTTCCCGCGTGTCGGGCGAAGCTTCGCCGTTGGACGGCAAGTGACGACCTTCCTTTGAACGCTCGCTTGATCACAGCGAGCTTCGCGAATCCATCGCCAATCGTTCGATGGAGCGCGCCATGCGTGAGAAAAATAAAATGCGCCCGGCTGCTGTCAGGATCATCCAGCAAGCGAAGAAATTCGACACCTGAGTCCGCGCGTGCAGCTCGAAAGTCACCGCTCACGCTTGAATCGAGGCAGAGTTGCCTGAATACCTCCCAATCCTTTGGCCATTTATCACGCAAGGTGGATGGAGACATCACAACTATGGGATCACTCCGCGACCGTTCTAAGAGGATCGACACTCCTACAGCGAGCGCCACGAACGTTTTCCCCATTCCGACTTCGTCTGCTAGGATGACCCCCGGTTGTCGCGCAAACCGCCGGAGGATCTCGGCTGCAGCTTGAGTTTGACGCCGAGCATCCTCAGCTGAAATTCGTTCATTCAGCAGATGAATCCGGTCGTCGAAGGTCCAGTCAACTGTCATTCGCGCTTGGCCTCGAAAAACGCAGCGCCGATGTATTGATCAAGGGCTCGCGTTTCAACCGGCGAAGCGACGGTACTAGCTCGGACCTCGAGTTCACTCACCAAAGCTGATATCAGCTGAGTAATCGTGCCCACGCTCAAGCCTCCGGCAGCTGGAAGCGTGGGACGTACGCGAGAAATTGTTAACGCGAGCTCTGCCAGATAAAACTTGGCTTCGCCGGGAAGTGTTGCCTCACGAAGGAATGCGTCCGCCAACATTACTGGCCCAATGGTGCCGCGAAGACGCCATTCGAAAGCGTCCCTCGTCAACGCTGGTCTTTCGAGTCGCTCACGAAGCCGATCCAGAGCGATCGCTACTCGCTTTGATCGGCGCAACAGGGTCGCTTGCGAATCATACCGTCTTAACGGATCTAACTCGATGCCAGTTTGCGGTTTAGACAATCGCCTTTTCAGTACACGCGCGACCGCATCATGAAGCGGTCGTGTCGAGGAGAGAACAGCTAAGAGTTCTTCCAAGCTGAGTCCCGTGAGCTCATCGGGCGCCGGCAGCGCTGCGGGGTTCGAGACATTCACGGGCCAATTCGCAGCGGCGGTGCCTGTCTGCGTGCGCCAGGACACTTCCAGAACGAATGGGGGGCTTTGCTCCGTCCACATAAGGTCGTACTCACCGGATCCGTGTCCCATCTCCGAACCGAGCAGATTAGCGCCGTATGGTGCACGCACATTCCACTTTTCCGGCAAGCCATCGCTCAAGGTGATCATCAAGCGTGGTTTTTCGCCCGGAATGAAAATCGCCTCTCGGAAAGACGCCGGTAGCGGAGGGACATCAGCTCCCCCCTCTAGCTCCTCAGGCTCAGGATCCCAGATTAAATCAGTTGAATCCAGATCCAGTTCTTCGTCGCTCACTTTGGGCCAGATCGAATTCATGGCGCGAGCTTTATTGTCACTCGCCTTCACACGAAACATGAGGTTGGCTTCAAGGTTGGCGACCTGCGGGTTAACGCCGAGGCCGGCCGCCGTGAAATTGCTTGAGCCCGCTAGCAGCACATACCATTGTTCGCTCTTTAGCAGAATCATCTTCGCATGAAGCTCCCGAATCTCCTCGTCCTGAAGTTTTGTCACGGTGTGAACGTGGACATCACACTTCGCGTTTGCGGTCTTAACCATTTTTAGAGGCGCGAACACCCTTCGTTGCCCAGAAGGCAACTCCTCTGCACGAACTGAGAAGAAAACATATCTCGGCCGCGTCTTGGCCATGACGTTGATAAGAGAACTGACGGTCTCCTCATCGCGCCCCGGACGGTCAAAGAACGGCGATACTATTGACGCGGTCCGCGGTGGCCCAACAAGAGACCACTCCGCCGCTAGCTGACTCAGCACACCTTGGCCTGGACTTCCGAAAATAGGAGAAATTCTCGGTTTCGACGGTGGACTGCTGGGCCACCGTGCAATCCTCCGACGGACAAGGGCCAGGGCTTGGGCAACCCGTGTCCTCGGCCGATCCGGACCATCAACACCGACAGCCAGACTTGCCGTCACACCGAGAAAGTCGATAGTACGCTCGACGGCGGTTCTGTCACCTCCATCTTCTTTTGAAAACTCTATCGTCCCGAACACCTCAAGGTTCCGTCGATACCCAGGCTCCGTGAGGTTGCCAGATCCGATAATTACTCGAACATGATTGCCCCAAACGAGCAGCGAAGCCTTTGCGTGCTGAATCGCTCTCGGAACTAGAACGCCCAGTACGTCCCAACGAAGACTTGCCTTATCGCGCGCGTGCCTTCGATCAACTAAAGCGCAAACCGTCGCGGCAGCGAGTTTTTCTTCTCGCTCGATGAGGTATGCGACAGATTCGCTTTCGGTAGCGTGCGTATCCATCCCGAGGAATCGACCTACACACTCGGTCTCAAAGAAAGTCGCGTCGAACGTAAAACTGGTCGCGATGCAAACGAAGGGTTCCCCCGCACCATCCGGGGCGACCCAAAGATCGAGCGCTCTAGCCCGCGTTTCGGTTTGCGGCCTTTTGTTCAACTTACTGCTCACAAGTCAGCCAAGAACGAACGGACGGAATCGATCCTATACGGTCGATTC
>JALYJX010000090.1 GCA_030775065.1 Gemmatimonadota bacterium
CCCCGGAGCGCGGGTGTTGGAAGCCGCCGAACCCTCACGCCTTGCCGATGTGGTGAGCCTGACACCGCGTACGGCGGCGGTTGTGATGTCGCACCATATCAGCCGCGACACGGATTACATCGGAGCTCTTCTCGACAGTGGCGCGGCCTACATCGGCGTGCTCGGCCCCCGCGCGCGCACGGAGCGAATGCTGGCGGATCTCAGCGGACGGAGAGGCGCGCCGGTAGCGCCGGGCGCGCCGGTAGCGCCGGGCGGGCCGCTCTTCGCCCCCGTTGGAATCGATATCGGAGGCGAGGGGCCCGACTCCATTGCGCTCGCCATCGTGGCGGAGATCTCTGCGGTTGTCAGCGCGCGGAGCGCAGGGCACCTTCGGGATAAACGCGGGCCACTTCACGGAAAAGCAAACCCAGGAAGTCACAGATCCGAGATCACAGAAGCTTAGCAACGAGTTTCGAGATTGAACCTTCGATCAACCTCCTTCGCTGTTCCAGCGAGAAGCGAGAGTGATTTTCTAAGTGGACTTTCTCTAAATTGTGACGATGAGCGACGCTCGCCCCGATTTGTCAGCAAAGAAGCGCAACGTCGGCGCCGTAATACTTGCAGCGGGCCCGTCAACGAGGCTCGGCTACTCGAAGCAGCTCATCAGCCATGAGGGTGAGCCGCTCGTGCGGCGCGCCGCGATCGCCGCCGTCGATGCCGGCGCGTCGCCCGTGATCATCGTGCTCGGCGCGGAGGCCGAGGAGATAACGCCGACGCTTGCGATGCTGCCCTCGGTGACGCTCGTCATGAACGACGAATGGGAGACCGGGCTCGCTTCATCGCTTGCCACCGGCCTCCGCGCTCTCTATCAGAACGTCTCGTGCGACGGCGCGCTCGTGATGCTCGCCGATCAACCTCTCGTCGACGCAGCGGCTCTCCGGCAGCTGCTCGATGCGTTCAACGCCGACAATCGCATCATCGCCTCCGAGTACGACGACACGATCGGAGTGCCGGTGGTGATCGGCCGTGAGCACGTTCCCGATCTGATGGCGCTCAAAGGCGACGCCGGCGCGGGCGCGTGGCTGCGAAAGCGGATCGGTCAGGTGACGCGAATCCCCATGGCCCGTGCCGCGCTGGACGTGGACACGCCGTCCGATGCCGCACGCCTCACCCGCTCCGCGGAACGCCCCTCCCGGAAGAGTCGACTATCGCCCGACGACGAAGAGTAGACTCCGCCATTTGCCGCTGAGGCGTGAGATCAAAGCGTATCGTCCGGGCTCGAAATACCGCGTCACGACATAACGCTCACCGGGCGCGACGAGCAGCGCGCCTCCCCATGGCACGCCTCGACGAGGAAAGCGAAACCCCTGGTCGAACCAGCGCTGCTCGTGTGCAACCTCGACGCCCCCAGGGAGACGAACGATCAACCCCTGCTCGGCGGTGGACCCCCTGTTTTCGATTCCGATTTCCCGCCATCCAGCCGGGATCGGCTGATCGAGGGAAATACCGGAGTCCGAGAGTCTGATTGTCCGCGCGACTGTCGGGTATACGGCGGCTCTTCTCGAGCCCCCGCGTACCGGCTGAGCATCGACGACCCGGAACATTCCCTTGTCCACATGCTGCACGTCATCTCTTCCGGGATATCCGCAGAGAATGAGGTAATGACCGGCCGGCAGTCGCAGCGTGAGATCGGTCGAGTCTCCCGGCGCAACAGAGGCGGGGCCCGATGCAACCGTCAGCCAGTCCGGTGCCGGTGAGCGAGTTGCCCGCCACGTGAAGAAGTCCGTCGCCGTCCTCCCTCCGCCCAGCCTGTAGAAAGCGGCGTAATGCGGCTCCGAGCCACGATTCACCAGCCGGACTCTGACAATGCCTGAAGGCAGCCGCATCGGCGTCTCGAACGAATAATCCCGCGCGACAACGCGAACGATCGAAGGTCTCGCAGCAGCGACGCGCTGCGCGGCAGTCGGCAAAGCTCCGACAACTGCAGCCAACAGCAGGAAACTGCCGAGCAGAATTCTCATTTGGTGACCGCAGAGTTTACAAGGATTTGAAGCGATCCAGCACCAGACTTTGAATCGTTACAAAACTCTGTACTTCGGCGACGGGATCGCCCCGCATCGAACGATCTTCCAGTCGTTCCCCGGTGCAGCGATGGCCGCAACGTACTCGGCCGAGTAGTCGACGAACTGCACCGTGTGATCGGTTGTTATCTGTCGATCTCCAAGAGCCCGCCAGACACTCGTGCCCAGCGCTTTTGCGTAGGCCTCCCTTCTCACCCACATCCCCAGAAACCTGCGGCTTCGCGTGTCGTCCGGCGTCGCCGCGATTTCCTCGTGCTGCGCGGGAGAGTAGTAACGTTTTGCGAGCTCGATTGCACGAGGCATTTCTCGCACCCGCTCCATGTCCACGCCCAGCGGCCGCCGCGCGACGCCCAACAGGGTGAGATCGCCCGAGTGGGTGAGATTGAAATCAACCGAGCGCTCGCCCGCGAGTACCGGCTTTCCGGCTCCCTCGATTGTGAACTGAATCTCCTGCGGCGCGATGCCGATGTAGCCGGACAGCAGCTGGCGGAGCATTCCGCGCGAGACGATGTACTGCTTCCGGGCGGGAACGTGGCTGAACTCGTCCGCCGCCCATCGATCTACCGGCGACAACAGGTCGAGGATTCGCGCGAGCTCGCTGTCGTCCACCGAGAGAGAGCTCTCCCACAGATGGACTTCGTCATGCGGGAGGTCAAACATCGAGATCGATTATGTCCACTTCCGCGAATCCGTCGACGATCGTGAGCCGCGCGACGCTCGGCATCAGATTGAAACGGCGCGGGCCGGCCGCACCAGGATTCACGACTAGACGATCGCCGTCGCGCTCGACGATCTGCCGGTGACTGTGCCCGTAGACGAGCACGTCCCCGTGGTAAGCCGCGAGAACCTTTGCGGGCGTGGGCACGCCGAGCTCGTTGCCGTGACTGACATGAATCACCAGTCCGCCAATCTCGAGTCTGAGCCCCAGAGGCAGATCGGGATCGCCGATCGGATCGGTATTGCCCCGGACGGCTTTCACGGGAGCAATTTCCGCGAGCTCCTCGAGAACTCCGTCGCCGACGTCGCCCGCGTGAAGGATCAGATCGACACCGTCGAGCGCGCCGTGCACTCCGGGCCGCAGAAGCCCGTGAGTGTCGGCGATGAGCCCGATCGTATGCCGGTTCGGCGGGTTGGCCGAGTGTGGCGCGGTTGCGTCGCTCATTCACTCTATATTAGCAGGTGATGACATGGGAACGGCTCTCCCTCGCCCTCGCGCTCCGCTCGGTGATTCGTCCCACTCTCGCCCGCGACCTGCTGGTGGTAGCGTGGCGGTTCCGGGCGCTGGAGTGGTACTCGCGCCCGCCGTTCCTGCCGCTGCCCGATACGACATATCTCAGGTGGCGGATGTACACGGCCTACGGGGACTTCGATGCCGTGCCGAGTCCTGAGGAAGTGGAGAGGTACGTTCGCTGGGCAGCATCAACTACCACTGCAACCTAGATGATTGACCGGGTGGCGCTGACCAATCTCATCAAGGGGCAGACGCTTGGCCTGGGCTTCGATCTGGTGGGCATCGCGGCGCTCGGGCCGGCCGAGACGGCGGGTGCGTTCGAGGATTGGCTCGCGCGCGGTTACGCCGGCGAGATGGACTACCTCCCGCGCGGCGCGGAGAAGCGGCGCGACTCCCGGCTTCCCTTTCCCGGCGCGACGAGCGCGATCGTCGTCGGATTAAACTACGGCGGGAAATCGCCCAGTGGTCCTATCGCCCGATATGCCCGGGGCGACGACTACCACGAGGTGATGTGGAAGAAGCTCGATTCGCTTCACGAGTGGATCGAAGAGCAGCTCGGCCGCCCGGTGCGCGGCAAGTCGTACGTCGACACCGGCCCGATTCTCGAGCGCGACCTGGCGCGCAAAGTGGGGCTCGGCTGGTTCGGCAAGAATACGAACCTCATCAATCCGGAGATCGGCTCGTTCTTCTTCATCGGGTCGCTGCTGCTGGATCTCGAGCTCGAGCCCGACACACCCTTCGAGGCCGATCGATGCGGAACGTGCACGCGCTGCCTCGACGCATGTCCGACACAGGCGCTCGTCGAGCCGCGAGTGCTCGATGCAACGCGGTGCATATCCTATCTGACGATCGAATCGCGCGAGGCGATTCCGGATGGTCTGCGCGAATCGCTGGGCGAGCTGGTCTACGGCTGCGACATCTGTCAGGACGTCTGCCCGTGGAACGTGAGCTTCGCGCGCGAGCTGACCGAGCCGGCACTCGCTCCCCGCGCCGCGATGGAGTCGCCGCAGCTCACCGAGCTGATGCGAATGACTGATGACGGCTGGCGCGAATTCTCGCGAGGCTCGGCGATCAAGCGCGCGAAGCGTTCGGGTTTTCTGCGAAACGTGGCGGTTGCGCTGGGAAACAGCGGAGCGCCGGAGGCGATTCCCGCGCTGACTGAGGCATTATCGGACGTTGAGCCGTTGGTGCGCGACCACGCTGCGCAAGCGCTCGACACGCTTCAACCCGCGGTCTCGCGAACGGGGAAACCCGCGCTAGCCTTTCGGTTTGGTTCTTGATCCAGGGCGGCCTCGTCTCATGGCCGAGACGTAGCTGCGTAATACCGCGTTAATCCTTGACTGGTACCGCGGTCCCGCCTTTCTGAACCAGGCCAGGACGTCCTCGTCCACGCGCAACGAGATCGCTTCCTTCCGGATCGGTATAACAAGCTTCGCCGAATCCCAGAAATCGGCCGGCAGGTTCGCGAGCTCGGGAGGCGAGGTCCGGGCAATTTCTGCGTCGCTCATCTGCCCCAGATACTCAAGGTTTGCCCGGCCTCGGCTCGGTCGTTCGGGGGGATGCTTCGGCATAGTCTCTTCGCTCTCCTCTATCGCTCCCACGTGCGGAAATGATGCGTCTCTCTACTATGAATATACAAGCGTATATACCGTGTCGTCAAGGGTTGACGCCCTGATTCTATCGTGTGCCTTTAGGCCGTCCATCTCACCGCTTCTTTCTGGCGCCTTTGGCTGGCGCGACCGTATGGTACTCCGCGGTCTCCGACGCGATGTGCGTCGCGGGAAGCTCGACTCCGATGTCGGGAAGGGCGTGAATGATCACCCATCCGCGAACGAACGGACTGTCGAACACATATCCCGATCCGTTGTCGGTGCGGACGAGATGGCCTTCATCGAGAAGCGCCGCGGCCGCGTTCGTGATGCTCCCGGAGCTCTCGAGTGAAAATTTCTTCCGGGTGTCTGCGGTAGTGAGCCCGGCAGAGCTCCCGGCGACGGCTCGCAACACGTTCTGCTGCAGCGAAGTGAGCGTGTCCCACCAGTTGCGGATGCTGTCGTCCTGATCCTCGATCAGCTCCACATAGCTGGCCGAGACATCTTCATAGCCGACAGTATTCTCCACCGCTCTGTCGACGCACTTCCGCGCGAGCTGCACGATGTCGCGCGTGCGCGGTCCGGTGAGATTCACGCACGCCGCTCCCGCAAAGGCCGAGGCGAGGCCGGCCGCCTGCATTCGCTGGTCGATCCAGCGCGACATGTGGTCCTTGTCGATAGGCCCGAAGTGATGCTGGTCGAGCATCTTGTAGAAGGCACGCCCGCTGCCCAGCATCGCGCGAATGAGGTGCTCCTCCGACCCGGCGAAGATGTAGCTCACGTGCCTGTGTCGCTGAACGATGCCGCGCAGGTGCCATTCGGCGTCCTGCCCGCCGAACTTCGTGATGTCCTGGAATTCGTCGAGGACCAGGCCGACGTTCGTCTTCTTCGATGCGGCGAGGGCGTCGAGCCCGTCGAGAACCTGCGCGAGACTTTCGCGCTGCGCCTCGAGACTCTCCTGCCGAAGCCCGACATCGAAGCTCGGCAGCATGAATCCCGTCGTCGGATCGGGCGCGAGCCTGATGCTTCCCTGAAGCCGACCGACGAGGTCCCTGGCAAGGTCACGCCACCGCTTTCCAATGGAGCGTGCTGCGCTGGCGAGAATCCGGTTGCCGATGTCGGTGACCGTGGAGGCGGTGGAGATGTCGGCGATGAGCGCGTGGCCGCCCTTTTTGTTGATCGACCGCACGACGTTGTCGAGCGTGGAGCTCTTTCCCATCCGTCGCGGGCCGTACACGACCATCTTCGCAGCGGGCTCGCTCAGGATTCCGGCGAATTTCTCGAGCTCTCGTTTGCGATTGGTGAAGAACTCGCCTTCGACGGTTCCGTGGATTCTAAACGGGTTTTGCTTTGCCATTATGACCGGCTGCGGGGCGGCGCTGCTGTACTGCCGCACAGGTTATAATGTAACTCATAGAAGTTTATAAAGGGATATCTTTTACTTTATGAACTTAAACTTTAGATGTATACAGTAACCCCTAACTCATTGCACCACAGGACTTTAGGGGAGGCGGTGACGCTCGGGGCGGCTGACGGGTAACGGGGGCGCTGCAAGCGGGGAGCTGCAAGCGCGCAACGGCCAACTGGTACGGGCTACGGGTAACCGGCTACCGGTTACAGGTAACTGGGTGGTTAGTTACTCGCCGCGGAGCCGGGGCCCGATCTGCGACCGGTTCCGAACTCCCATCTTCACGAAGATCTTCTCGGTGTGCCGACGCGCAGTATGGGGGCTCATACCGCACGACAGCGCGATCTCCTTCGTCGATTCGCCCCGCGCAAGGCAGCGCGCAACCTGAATCTCGCGCTCCGACAACCCGAACCGCTTCTGCAGCGCTTCGTCGGATAGTCCCGAAGGAGATGCGATGCGCTGCAGCGAGATCGCGACCCGAACCTCGGCCCCAAGCAGCTCGCGTCCGAGAAAGCTCCCGCGCACCTCGTAGCTCGACGTCCGAGTGACGATCTCGCGCCTGACCTGAGCGCCGGCAAGCGCCATGACATTGCCGTGACGGTCGCGCGTCAACGAGCCGAGCTCGCTGACAATCTCCGCAATTGCCGCCTCGGCCTCGCGCTCGACGGGCTTGCCGCTGACAACGGCGGTGAAAGACGGGTTCTGGTGGATGACCCTCCCCTCGAGATCCACGATTCGTATGCCCTCGATGAGCGAATCGAGGTGGCTCGACAAGCTCACGCGCTGGTGCGAGTAGCGCACGAGATCGCGCACGCCCGCCTTGAACGCCGGCAGCAGCAGGCCGAGGAACGCGAGCCCGCGAACGCCGAACTGAGTCGTGCCCGTTCTTTCCTTGTGGAAGAAAAGTGTCGCGGGTGAGGCGAGGCCCGGCACTTCGACGGTGAGGCCCATCGAATCACGAATTCCGTTGGGGACCAGAAAGTCGCAGTGGATCTCGCTCTTGTAGAACGCGGGAAGCGCCCGGCCGTGCAGCAGCTGACGGTTCCACACCTCGAGACCGAGTTTCTCGCGCTGGATGCGGCCGATGTCGATCGCCTGGTAATACTGCATGTACGCGTCGAGCGTCGCCTGCGGGTAGTCCTCGCTGTACATCTGCGAGATCTTGGGCATTTCCAGCTCGAACCATGCTTTGTCCGCGCCGAGCAGCTCGCAGATATTCCGCGCCACGTCGCCACGCCAGGCGTTGGCGTCCACCGCGTCGAGCGGTGAGAGAAGCACGGCGAGCGCCGACTGCAGCGCAGTCTGCGCACGAGGGTTGAGAGGGACTTGAGGATCAGTCTCCCGCTCTGTCTCTCTCCTGATTTTTCTCCACTCGCTACTCGCGTGTGTCATCCGCTCTCGGTTCAGGTGCCGCAACTTCCCAATTAAACGACGCCCGGATTACGTGAGCTGCAACGGCGCTGGACACGGAGACAACTGTGGCCAGGGTAGTAGTCGGGAGGAATCCTATTGTAAGCATCCCCTTGGGTAATTGCCAGACCTTTGGCCCTTCAGCTACCAGGAGAGCCAGACGTTTGCCGCGAGCCCTAAAGCCCGTTTGCTCTACTCGCCCCTCAACCTGGGCCCCAGCTGCGAGCGGTTCCTCACGCCGAGCTTGTTGAAGATCCTCTCGGTGTGCCGTCGCGTTGTGTGGATGCTGATGCCGCAGGCGTGCGAAACGTCCCTGGTTGACTGTCCCTGCGACAGCCGCCGCGCGATCTCCAGCTCCCTCGGCGTCAGCTTGAAGCGCGCCTGGAGTGCGCTGTCGGATAGCGGCGTGTCAGGCGCGAGCCGCTCGAGCGAGATCGCAACCCGCCGCTCGGCGCCGAGCAGCTCGCGGCCGAGGAAGCTTCCGCCAAGCTGGTAGCTCGCAGTGTTTGTATGGATTTCCTGCGTGATACGGTCGCCTGCCAGCGCGGCGCCGATATCGCCCCGCTCGGCGGACAGCTCGGCGAGTGCGGTGATGATCTCTCCGATTGCTCTCTCCAGTCGCTCGGGAGTTTCTTCAGCGGTGAGTGCAGCGGTGAACGCTGGATTCTGATGCACCGTCGATCCATCGAAATCGGAGATCCTGATTCCGGTTGTGAGCTCGTCGAGGTGCGTCGTGAGACTCTCGCGCTGGTGCGAGTAACGAACGATGTCGCGGACTCCCGCCTTGAACGCCGGCAACAGCATCGAGAGCAGAGCCACTCCGCGCTCGCCGAACTCGGCAGTGCCGGGCTTGTCGCGGTGGAAGAACAGAGTCGCGGGCATAGCTGCGCCGCGAACTTTCACGGTCAGTCCCATGGAATCGAGAATGCGGTTCGGGACGAGGAAGTCGTGGTGAATCTCGCTTTCCCAGAAGCTGCGCAGGTCGCGCCCGTGGAGCAGCCAGCGGTTCCAGACTTCGGCGCCGAGTGCGTCGCGGCGCTGCCGGCCGATGTCTATGTCCTTGTAGTGGTCGACGTAAGCATCGAGTGTCGCCTGAGAATAGTCCTCGCTGTAGAGCAACGGAATTCCGGGTATCTCGAGCTGGAACGACGCGCGGTCGGCGCCGAGCAGCTCGGAGAGGGTCCGGCCGACTTCGCCGCGCCAGGTTTGTGCGTCGATCGAATCGAGTGGTGAGAGCAGCACGGCAAAGGCGGCACGCAGGCAATCCTGCTCGCGCTGTGTGAAGCCGATTGGCGTGATTTCGTCCGAGCGTACCCTTGCAAGCTCGGGCCGCGTGATGCTGCTCATGCTTTGGTTGTGTCTCCGTTGACTGATTATTCGAACGGGCCTTGATGCCATCACTGACGAGTGCAACAGTTTGGACGCAACGGGATTCGTGGGGCACCCGGGGCCGAATGGCACCGGCAAATCCGTAATAAGCAAGGGACCGGCCGCTGTCCAGAATTCACACGGCGAACGGCTGATTACAGGGCGGCAAAGCGGGGAATTCGCCTGGTGTCCGGTACAAATACTAGCCTGCGGGGCTCCCGGGTCCTTCGTCCGTAATTAGTCGTCGATCGTCGATGGCCGTTGGTCCTGAGTCCGCACTGTCCGACGGGCTTTTACCGCTCGCGAAGCACCGCCTTGAAATGCTCTCGTCGAACGACTCCGCTCTCAGGCGCTCCAAGTACGTCGTACGGCCCGAGAATGACCTCGACTATCTCGTAGCCCTCTGCCCCGCGATCCTCGTAGCTCCGAAAGTATCCGTCCTTGAACCCGAGCATGTGCCCGAATTCGTGCACGAGCAACGACCGTTTCGTCGCGTGAGGACTCAGAAGGATCGTGCGATCGATGGCCCGCAGGGCGTTCGCCCCTGTCGTGAGAATCATGCCATCGGTTGGGAAACGCTTTGCGTGCGCATCCACGTCGATGTGCGCGCCGTTGGCTGGGACCCGACCATCGCGGTAGAGCGCGGACGGTGACACGCGCCGCATTTCGAGCTTGACGCGGAAATCGTCATCGCCGTCCCGCACGTGCCATCCATCCTCGACTGCTTTGCGGAAGGCCTCGACGAAAGCGGAATCCTGGATGTCGGTGTAAACCGGCACTCTGAGAACCCATCGCTGCGGAGCGACCTCCACGCGCACGAACTTCGGAGTGGGCAGCTTTTTCAGATGGTCGTCGAGCACTCGTGACAGCGAATCGACTCGGCGGCGCAGGCGCGCCTCGAGCGGCCCATCGACTTTCGACAGCGAATCGTTGAGCCGCTCCCGCTCGAGCGCCACTGCCTGCAGTGACTTCAGCTTCCCGTACCACCAGGCGTGCGTGGCGACGTCTCCCTGCCAGAAGCGGTTGTACTGAATCTGGGCCTCGATGAGCTTCTGGCCGGCGACGAGCTTCTGGTATTCCCCGACGAGCATTGCATAGTCGGGCGCCCGGCCGTTGCGCGCATCGGCCACCAATGGCGTGAGCGACTCGAGCTTCCTGCGATCCTTCACGAGGAGGCTGTCCGTGCGGCTCCAGCTGAAAGGAGAAAACCGGATGCGCGACTTTGCAGTAGCTATCGGCGCATCGTCGACGATCCTCGGCAGAAGCTGGTAGCCATACGGTACCGCGGCCGGGGGCTCCAGCTTCGGGAGCAGCTCGGGCGCTGCTTTCTCGACTCGGCGGCGCAGCTCCCTGAAGAACCCTTCGAGCTCTTTTCGATACGCGCCGTACTTCGCCTCGAGCAGATCACCGCGTGTGAGATAGGGCGCGCGAATGCCTGGAGATGCAACCGGGCCCACCGGTCCGGTGACCTGGGCACCGGCCAGCCCTGACATGACCGAAGCCACCAGGAGCTGGACGCCGATTCGCGGGAGAATCGTCACTGCATCAGCTCCGCGAGACTGTCATCGTCACTGCATCAGCTGCGCGAGACTCTCATCGGTTGTCCGCGCTCGCAGGCCAAGCCGCTCCAGATCGGCTGCCGTTGGCGTATGCCTCATGGCGAGGAGTCCGAGCACGTTTTCCGACGAAACGGGGAGTGGAACATGCGCGCGCTCCAGGAGCCGCAGGACTGCCACCGTCGGCTGGGCCGGCACGGGAACCAGCACGACTCTCTTCCCCAGCCGCTTCGCGAGCTTCCTGATGAAGCTCTTCATCGTAATCCCTTCCGGCTCCGCGAAGTTGACCGCTCCAGTGAGATCGCTCTCGATTGCCCGCTCGAACGCGAGGGAAAGATCGTCGATGTGCACGGTCTGCAGTATCTGCTTCCCGCCACCAAAGAGCGGGACGATTACAGAGC
>JALYJX010000091.1 GCA_030775065.1 Gemmatimonadota bacterium
GGACGCCACCGAGGTGATGCTGACGCGAAACAATGGCGAAGCCCCGTTAGTTCTTCGCCCGTTCGGAATCGTCCGGGAGCAGCTCGAAGCAATGCTCGAGTCCGCGGACGTTCACGTCGATGAGGGCGGCGCTCCGCTCGTGCGCGACAGCATTCAGGTTTCGGGTGGAATCACGCTGGGCGATCTCGGCGCATTCAGGCAGGGGTTGTTCTTCATTCAGGATCCGGCGTCCACGCTCGTCACCCGTTATGCCGCGCTGCCGGCCGATGCGGTTGTCGCAGATCTCTGCGCGGCGCCGGGAGGAAAGGCGCTCGAGCTTTCACGATCCGCTCGTCTCGTCGTAGCGGCCGATCGCTCCCCGGTCCGTCTCGGTCGCGTTGTCGCGAATCGCGCGCGTCTGGAAGTGGAGAACATGCACATCATTGCCGCCGATGCCCTCTTCCCTGCCATCCGGCCGGTCGAAGCTGTTCTGGTGGATGCGCCTTGCACCGGCACGGGGACATTCCGCCGTCATCCGGACGCGCGATGGCGGCTGCGTTTCTCTGACCTCGCGGTGATGGCATCTCGTCAGGCGAGTCTGCTGCGATCCGCGGCGACAGTCGTGGCACCGGGCGGCCTCCTCGTCTACAGTACCTGCTCCCTCGAGCCCGAAGAGAATGAGGAGCAGATCGAGACCTTCCTCGGGACTCACGAGAACTGGCGGCTCGAGCCTCCGGGTGCGGGAGCGGTTCCCCCGGAGACGCTCGACGGCGGATACCTGCGCGTTCTTCCACATCTGCACGGCACCGATGGCGCGTTCGCGGCGCGACTCCGGAGGGCGGACTAGGTGCAGGGGCGCGCGCTCGGAAGGCGTGCGTTCCCATATCTGGTTGTCGGCGCCTTCGGATTTCTGCTGTCCTACATCCTGCTGTTCATTTTTGCGTTTCCATCGGAGGTGCTCCCCGACGACGGGCGTGTGCCGACCGTCATAGGTCTTCCGTTTGATGCGGCAGTCGCTTCAATCGAAAAAGCAGGCTTTGCTGCAGTGAAAGGTGAGACTCGATTTCACCGCAGCGTCGCAAAGGACATCATCCTGCAGCAGGACCCGCCGGCCGGGAGCCTTCAGAAACGCGGAATCGACATCACGCTCGCGATAAGTGGTGGGCAGCGAAGTGCGGTTGTGCCCGATGTCGCAGGGCTCAGCCAGCAGCAGGCACGCCTCGCTATCGAGAATGCGGGCTTCCAGTTCGGTCCGGCGCGGCAGCAGACAAGCGAACTGCCGCGAGGCGCCGTGGTCGGCAGCGATCCTCCCAGCGGTGACTCGCTCCCGCTCCCCGCGGTTGTGCGGATCACCATCAGTCAGGGACCGTCGACGCTCCAGCTGCCCGATCTCGCCGGGCGCACCATGGCCGACGCCCGCTCGACACTCGAGCAGCTCGGGCTTCGGGTAGGCGGAATCTCTCGCGACACCAGCTCGTACCAGCCCGAGAACACGGTGCTCTCGCAATCGCCGGCTGCCGGCAACCTCGTGCCCGCCGGATCGCGCGTGGACCTGCGTATCTCCCAGTTCCCATCGCCGCCGGCCATCCCGCCCATCGACACCGGTGGCGTGGAGCGATGAGCGCGCGAATAGCGCCTTCGATCCTCACCGCCGATTTCGGCCGCTTGTCCGACGAGATCGCGATGCTGGTTGCGGGCGGAGCGGACATGATCCATCTCGACGTGATGGACGGGCGCTTCGTCCCGAACATCACCTTCGGAGAAAAAATGATCGCGACCGTTCGCGGACTCACGTCCCTTCCGCTCGACGTGCACCTGATGGTTGAGGAACCCGAGCGGTACTTCGAGTCGTTTGCGGGCGCGGGAGCCTCGGGGATGACGATCCACGTCGAGGCGGCTCCGCACCTTCAGCGGCAGCTCGCGCGAATTCGCGAGCTGGGGTGCGCGCCCGGCGCAGCGGTGAACCCGGGAACTTCGCTTGCGTCCGTTCGCGAGGTCATCGCCGATCTCGATCTTCTATTGATCATGACGGTCAATCCCGGCTTCGGGGGCCAGGAATTCATTCCGTCCTCGGCCGACAAGGTTGCACGGGCGCGCCAGCTTCTGAGCGACGGACGAAGCCGCGCCGCGCTTGAAGTCGACGGAGGAATTGGGCGGGACAACATTGCGCCGGTCTGGCGCGCGGGCGCGGACACGTTCGTGGCCGGCAATTCGATCTTCGGCGCGGCCGATCCGCAGGCGGAGATCGGTGCGCTCCGCAACATCTGCTCGGTGACAGTATGATCGACCGACCGCGTATTGCAATTGTGCTCGGGGTGATTGGACTCATCGGTGCCGTCTTCATGGCAGGCAAGCGCTATCTCGGCAACGAGCTCTCGCCGCTCGGCGTCGGCGACGAGGCGCCGAACTTCAAGGCCGCGACGCTCGACTCGGCTTCACGCGTGAAAACGCTGGCCGAGTACAAGGGCAACGTCGTCATGATCAACATATGGGCGACCTGGTGCAAGCCGTGCGTCGTGGAGATGCCGAGCATAGAGCAGCTGCACCAGGCGTATGCGCCTCGGGGATTGAAGATTATCGCCATCAGCGTCGACGACCCCGGGACCGACGAGCAGATCCGGGCTTTCGTGAAGCGGTACGGCCTCACTTTCGAGATACTCCACGATCAGGGAGGTCAGGCAGGCCCGGTCAGCAAGATGTACGACGCAACCCGTTATCCGGAGACCGTCATCATCGGCCGCGACGGAATCATCCGCAAGAAATTCAGCGGAGCGACGGATTGGAATTCGCCCGTCAACCGCGCGCTGATCGAAAGGCTTCTCGAGGAAAACACGGAAGCAGATTGACGCGCATCCTCGGAATAGAGACGTCGTGCGACGAGACCTCGGCGGCGCTGCTCGAGGGAAGCGGCGACGACGTCTCGCAGCGCTCGCTCGTCATTCTCTCCCAGGACGTCCATCGCGTATTCGGCGGCGTTGTGCCGGAGATCGCGTCCCGGGCGCACCTCACCAGCATAGTGCCTGTGGTTTCCCGGGCGCTGGAAGATGCGAGAGTCACCATCGACCAGGTCGATGCCATTGCGGTGACTTACACGCCCGGCCTCATCGGCGCTCTTCTCGTTGGTGTGTGCTACGCGAAAGCGCTCGCGTTCGCGCGCGGAATTCCGGTCATCCCCATCCATCACATGGAGGGGCACCTTTTCGCGACTTCACTCGAGCATCGCGATGCGACCCCGCCGTTCACGGCGCTTCTCGTTTCCGGCGGTCACACCATGCTTCTCGACGTCGAGGCGTGGGGACTTTATCGGCTGCTCGGCGCGACGCGCGATGACGCTGCGGGCGAAGCGTTCGACAAGGTTGCGAAGCTGCTCGGTCTGCCCTACCCCGGAGGCAGGCACATCGAGGCGCTCGCGCTCGAGGGAGACCCGGGGCGCTTTCGCTTCACAAGGCCAATGGTTCGCCGTAACGATGCGCCTGAAGACGCCGACTACTACGCGTTCTCGTTCAGTGGACTCAAGACAGCGGTGCTCAACGCGGTGAAAAGCACCGGCGGAGAGGAGGTCGATCGCAAGCACATCGCGCGAGGATTCCAGGACGCGTTGATCGACACGCTGGTCGAGAAAACTTTTCGCGCCGCAAGCGAGTTCGGCAGGCAGCGGATCGTCCTCGGCGGAGGTGTCGCGTGCAACTCGGCGCTGGTGGAGGCAATGCGCAAGCGGGTCGAGGAAATCGGCGCCGAGGTTTTCGCCCCGTCACCGCGGCTCGCTACCGACAACGCGGCGATGATCGCGCGCGCGGGTTTTCACCACTACTATCGGGGCGAGCGCGGATCGCTTGATTTGAACGCGTTCGCCAGTCGCCCGCTTCCCGGACTGATCGCCTAACCGATTCACGGAATGATACCAGGCATCTTCGCCACGATCGTGCACCATCCGCTGTCATATCAGGTGGGGCCGCTCCAGCTCACCGGCTTCGGCCTGGCAATGCTTCTGACGTTCGTCATCGCGCAGATAATCTCACAGCACGAGATGGAGAGGCGCGGTCACGACGGGTCGGTGATGAGCGATCTCGTGTTTGCGGCGGTCATCGGCGGACTGCTCGGCGCAAAGCTGTACTACGCGGTTCTGACGGGCGACCTCTCGGCACTGGCGAGCCGGGCGGGGTTTGTGTTCTGGGGCGGACTGATGGGGGGCATCCTCGCCACGGCGCTGGTGATGCGATACAAAAAGCTGAGCTTTGCGAGGATCAGCGACGTCGCCGCAACTACTCTCGCGGCGAGTTACGCGGTCGGGAGAACGGGATGCTGGGCGGTTGGCGACGACTACGGCCGCCCATGGAACGGCCTGTGGGCGACGATGTTCCCGGAAGGCGCCCCTCCTTCGACCGTCGGCAACATGTCGCGGATGTTCGGGGCGCAGTTTCCGGTGGGTACGCCCGAGAACGAAGTCGTTGCCGTGCATCCGACGCAGCTTTATGAAACTGGTCTCGGTTTCGTGATGTTCCTCATTCTCTGGCGCTTCCGCGGTCACAAGCACGCCGAAGGGTGGTTGTTCGGCTTCTACTGCGTCCTGGCCGGAATCGAGCGTTTTATCATCGAGTTCTTCAGGGCGAAGGACGACCGGTTCCTGCTCGGGGGCTGGATGACGACGGCGCAGCTGATCGCGATCGCGTTCGCCCTCGGCGGGGCGTTGTGGATGTACCTTCGCTGGAATGTCGGGCCGGGCAAGCCGGGGATTTACGCTCCGGCCGCAGCCGGGGTGGCCGCGAGATAGTTGACTTTGTCAACTATTCTCACAGCGGAACTGATAAAGGCAAGGTATCAGGCGTCAGGTTCTCAGGTGGCCAGGCGTCAGCAACTACCCAATGACTCACTTGTTCGCCAGTCGATTACTTCGCGCTGCGCTCGGGGCGCGTTGGCGCCGGGATAGGTCACTCGGCAGTTCCTGAGACCAGACAACCTGGGACCTGTCGCCTGTTACCTTGCCTTGTTCTGTTAATAGGCTGGGCGCCCGCACTTTGGTGTTACTCGGCGACCGCTCGCCCGGGAATGAACGTCTTAACAAGAGCGAACGCGAACAGCCCGAGCAAGAGAGCCTGAGCAGCGAGCGTCTCTGCGCTGGGGAATACCCCCATCGACGGCATGTGCGGCATGCCGGGCATCACCGTGATCGAAATGAGATTGCCTTCCTGCAGCTCCCGAATGCCCTTCCCCATGAACACGAACGCCATGTAGTACAGGAGCACGCTCGTCACGGCGAAGAACGGGCGCATCGGAATCTTCACTCCGTACCTGTAAAACAGCGTGAACACTACGGCGAGAATCGCGAGGCCGGCAATAATGCCGAGCGACAGCGGCAGGGCGATGTTGCTCCCTTCGTTGAATAGCGCCTGGTAAAACAGGGCGGTCTCAGCCCCCTCCCTGTACACGGCCAGAAACGCCACGAGCGCGAGCGCCCTTCCGCCGCCATGCTCCAGCGCCTGATTCACCTTTTCGCGAATGAATTTCTGCCATTTTACCGCTTCGACCTTGGAGATCAGCCAGTAGCTCACTGAAAACAGCACGACCACGGCGATCAGCATCGTCACGCCCTCGACGATCTCGCGGCTCGCCGGCAGCTGCGCGAACAGTGTCTTGAGAGCAATCGCCGTCACCGCGCTTGCCGCTACACCGAGGGCGACTCCTGTCCAGATCGAGCGCAGCCGCTCGCGGTGACCAGTCTTGATGAGAAAGGCGACGACAGCTCCAACGACGAGAATCGCCTCGAATCCCTCGCGAAGGATGATCAGGAATGACTGGAAGAATGCGCCCCAGCCGCCCGATGTCGGGCGAGTGAGCTCGACTATGCGCGGAAGGCCCAGCGCAATCGCCTCGCGCGCGCGTCGCGCCGCATTCATGTCGTGCTTTCTGACAGCGCCTTTGAAATCGGCAAAATGGCGTTCCATCGACGCGACTAGGCCCGGCTCCTTTGCACGTGCCGGAGTCTCGAGAGGCTCGAATGCGATGTAGGCGTCGAACGCGCGATCGCCGGCTTCAGCCGGCCGGCCGGCCCGTGCAAACTCCAGCGCGCTGTCGAGCAGAGCGATTACCGTCCGGGCTGCCTCGGCACCAGGCGCTGCGGTAGCGTCTGTCTGCGCCACGGGAAGAACCATTGGCTGTTTGCGGAGCGAGTAGACGTAGTTCACGATGTCCCACCGGTCCTGCGGCGGCAGCGCGGCGAACGATGGCATCGGAGTTTCGCGAATGCCGACCGACACGACGTTGTAGGCGAGCGTTGCCGTGAGGTCTGGCGTCTCTCTCGCGTCTCCGATCGCCGGAGCAGGCACGTTGCCTGTTTTCGCCGCGGGTCCGTCCCCGCGACCGGCTTCACCGTGACATGAGGCACAATTGGCGGTGTAAAGCGCGTGTCCCCGTGCCGTATCGAGAGGGGCCGCCGGCAGGTCTAGTGCCCCGGCGACACCAAGTGCACCGCGGAACCGCGCTTCGATGAGCTGGACTTCCTGCGGCGGCCGCCTGGCTTTGACGGCAGCGATCAGGGTGTCGAGAAGAGCCTGCGTCGGCGGGGCGTTGTATCCCCTCAAACGCGTGGCGACCACGCGTGCATCGCCGAGGAAAGAGGTGGCCTCGGCGTATTCCTCGGCGGAGATGATATTCCCGCGGTCGTCGATGCCTTTCCGGTATTCCTCGACCGCCACACTGACGATGCTGGAAAGCCTCTTTGCCGAATTCTCCTGGGACTGTACCGCGGCCGGCAGCAGGATCACCGCAACCACGATCAGGCGGCCGATGGCGCCGCCGCTTCGGTCAAGCATTTTCGCTGCTGTACCGGCGCTCGCCCCGCAGCTCGGCCTGCGAGAGAGACGCGCGTCGCCCAGTCCGTGCCTCGAATCGGGCCACGAACTCCGGCAGGCGCTCCGACGTGAAACCGCTGCGGGCCAATCCGATCGCCGTCACTGCACGCTCTATCGCCTCCGGCGAGCCTTCCACTTCCACGAGCGGATCCATGTCCGGGTATTGCTCGAATCGAACAATCGCACCGTTCAGCTCGTACTTCACGATCTCGCGCTCGATCTCGACGGTCACGACAAAACCCAGCTTCTCGAGTATTACCGCGAGCGCGTCGGCATCGCTCACTCCCGTGGATACCTCCTCCCGAACCTTGAAGCCGCCTTCGTAGAGCGTCGGGCCCTTCCAGTCCAGGTGCGCGCGCTTACCGGTATCGTCCTCGTACACACGCAACCGCAGCACGTGATCGCGCAGCGACATCGAGTGATCGCGCAAATCGTAACGCGCATCGATGAGGCGGCCTGAATACACGAGCCGGCCGCCGGCAGCCTCGATCTGCGCTCGCCGCGCCGCCACATCGTCCACAACGCTCTTGAGCTCTACTTCAAGCATTCATGATCGAGGTGAGCACCGCGCTGGTATTTGCCAGCGACTCGAATAGCGCGTAGGGCTGGTACGCCGCGAGCTGCTCGACTGTGTAGCTCCCCGTCGCGACCGCGATTGCGCGCGCGCCGATGGCTTCTCCGCACTGAATGTCGCCGGGCGTGTCACCGATGATCACCAGTCGGTTCCCCCGAACGTCAATTCCGAGCAGCTCGCTCGCGCGGCGCTGGGCGACGGCGGGAAGCTCCGGCCGGAGCTCGTGGTCGGATCCGAAGGCATTCACGCGAAAACGGGCCGGATCGATCCCGGCTGCGGTGAGCTTTGCGCGCGCGCCCGTCTCGATGTTCCCCGTAAGCAGCCCCACGACGACGCGCTCCTCGCGATCGAGCGCGTCAAGCAGCTCGAGCACTCCGTCCAGCAGGAGCATCGTGCGATCTCCGGATTCGAGCTCCGTCGCCAACCCGGCGACGTACGACTCGAGCAGCTGGTCCATCTGCGCATCGATCGCGTCGTCGGTGAATCCTTCGCGCCGCATGAGGTCGCGCACGATCTGCCTGTCGGTCTTCCCACCATAATGGTATTCGCTGGAGCCCGGCGACCCGAATACCTCGGTAAGCGCACGCTCCATCGACCTGCGCCCCGCTCCGTCGCTCGTGAGGAGCGTACCGTCGATGTCGAAGAGAACGATTCTCACATGCGTATGGCGATAAACGCCGGCGCTGCGGCGACTATCAACACTGCGTTGCCAACGTTCGTCCGCGAGAGTCCTTCGACAAAAAGTGTCTGATACAAGCCGTTGCCGAGAATTCCGAACGAACTGCCGTCTTCGGTTCCAGTCATGCGGAAAGCTAGCTAGTGCCGCCGCCGGGCTGCTACTTTCTCGCGATGCATATCTCGTTCGCCGTTTTTGCCGACGGCGCAAATCTCTCGCAGGAGGGAAAACTCAATGTCCTGGGCGTGTTCGACGCGCTTCAGGTCGGCGGGTTCCCCGCGATTCATCCGCGCACTCACTTCGTCATCCGGCTCAAGGGATCGGTCGAAGACACCGGCGGCCATAGACTGACCTTTCGCTGGATGAGTCCCGGCGACGAGGAGCTGTGGTCGTCCGACGGTGAGCTCAACGTTGCGCCCGGGCCCAACCCTGCGTTCGAGATGGACCTGCCCATCATCGCCGTGATCGACCTGCCGCTCAACTCGGCTGGCCTTTATACGATGCGCGTAGCTCTCGACGGCGAGCCGACCGCCGATGTCAGATTGTTTGTGAGTGGTGTGCAGCCGGTTGCGATGCAACAGAACTCGATGGTCAGCTAGCGACAATCCGTCGGGCGAACCGGAAACGCTCGACCAGGGCCTGTGTGTAGTCGTCCGGACGGTCCAGCGATTCGATGGAATGACCGCCTCGGCCGAGCGCGACGTGAACGAGCGTCATTGAGCCGGCAGCCAGCGCAACGTGAGTGATCTGCCCGTCTTCACGGTCCGCGAAAAAAAGAAGATCGCCCGGCTTCAGTGCTTCGAGCCCTCCCTCGACAGCGACTCCCTGTGTCGCCTGCTGCCATGCGTCGCGGAGAAGGTGAATGCCGTGCAGCGCAAAAATGCTCTGCACCATTCCCGAGCAGTCGGCCCCCCAGGGGGTGATGCCGCCCCACTGATAGTACGTGCCCTGAAAAAGTGCGAGCGCTGAAGCGACAACCGCGTCGGCCGTCGGCGGGAACGTCTCGCGGCGTCGCGCCAGCTCCATGCTGCGACCCGCGATGCAGTGGCCATCGCCCACCACTGCGCCCAACGGAAGGTCCAGCGTCAGGCCGCGGCTGTCGCGAATGCTGCACCCCATCGACAGCTCTCCCTCGATGTCCCACGCCCACTCTGACGGCCCGTCGGTGGCGGACCGCACGGTGTAACCTTCGTGCATCCAGCCCTCGTAGCCGTCAGGGCCGCGGAGCCTGAGCCAGGACCCTTCGGCGCTGATGACTTCAGCCGAATGACCGTAGAGCAGTTGATTGGTCTGGGTGCTCGCCGCCCGTTGCTCGGCGAGGACCGGCGCAACAGGGGTTCGAACGACGATACGCGTCAATGCTCCGGCCAATCGATCAGTGCAATCTCACGCTTCACCGGGGCCACAGGCTCGAGCGCGAGGTCATCGGCGCAGCTTCGACAGCGAAGCACGCCGCGAATACTGCACATGACGCAGATGAACGTTCCACACGTGGCGCACGGGTAGCCTTCTGACGCGCGCTCCTCGTTACTGCAGGAGCGGCAGATCATCGCATCCTTCTCGTGGAGCTCGGCCATCAATACTCTCCGACTAGCATCTATGACAGAGGTTTCTTCGGGATTCGGCGGATTGTCCGGATTGCCGCCGACTCGCCGCCAAAGCAGGCAAACCGCCACCCAGGATTCACGTTTTTTTGTGGTTAACAACAAAAAAGAACATGGTCCGGTTATGGGACACTAGCCTTACGCCTTTATGACTCAATCCGGATAATCCGCCGAATCCCGAAGAAACCTCTGTCATAGATGCCGGCCTCGTGAAACCCACGAATCGGACGAGCAGCGGCCCGCTCTCGCAACGGTATGAGCTTGCCTTAGAATCGCCAGGTGCGGAAGAGGTCGAACCCGAGCTGGCGGGGGGTCTGCTGCTGGATCTGGCTCGCATTCGACCGCGCGCACGTCAGGTCGCTCGAGCCGGGCTCGATGCCGGCCTGGGCCGAGTAGATCGAATTGAACCGGTACTCGAGCTTGAGCCCGAAGTTCTCGACGAAATTGCTGGCATTGACGACGCACAGGCCTGTGCTCAGGCCAACGAACCACTGATTCCCGATCTGCTTGCCAAGGATCGCGCGCGTATTCAGCAGATTGTAGTAGTACGGGTCAGTCGTACGCGCGCCGGCGTCGTATCCCGCGGTCTGCAGCTCCACGATGTCCAGAACATTCTTTGGAATGGCGTTCGTGAGAAGATTGCCGCCGTAGCGGATCGCCACGGAGGCCAGCTGCGACTGATACTCGGCGCTGCTGTTGTCGAGCGCGATGGCCGGCTCGCCCGTGATCAGGTAGCTCAGCAGATCCGACTGCGAGAGCGGCAGATTGTCCGGGTTGTCGAGTGACAGCAGCGGACGCTCGAGAGTGCCACCGATTGTAACGCGCACCCGGATATCGCGGACGTTGGCGCTCCGCTGCCGCGGCTGGCGAATCGTGTGAATCGCCCGGATGTCCAGCGTGGGATTGAGATCAGGCGTTCCGAAGAACCGCAGGCTTCCGCTCTCCACGTCGAACGTCGGCTGGACGAAAGGATCGACGAGATTGAGGCGATAGGTCCCGCGAACCGCGTTCAGCGTTCCCTCGAGCGCGAGCTGCGAGGACTCGCCCGTCCGAGAGCTCTTTCCCAGCGTCACATTGAGCGACCCGCCGAGCTTCACGTTCGCTTCCGAAGACCGGAGCCAGACGGCGTCGCCAATGTTCACCTGGACGTTCTCCAACGAGAGATTGCGGGCGAAATCGCTCGGAGTCTCCGGCAGGAGTGTACGGTCGCGGGCGAGCAGCGTGTCGAGGATTCCAGCGAATTCCGGATCGCTCAGGTCGACGATCTTCTTGGTGATCAGCTCGGGGATGTAAATCG
>JALYJX010000092.1 GCA_030775065.1 Gemmatimonadota bacterium
GAGGAGGACGACGCGGTTCGGAATTCGGCGCGTCCGCACATCGCCGTATGCTGCATATACAAGGAGCAGCGTAAAAACGCCGCCCCAAGCCAGCCCCCATTGATCCCCGGCGAACACTCTCGACGCTTACGACCTGTCCGGCTTAACCCGGATTAGAGGCTCCCCGCGATGCCGCTGAACTTCTCACTGACTTTCGTTCCCAAACTGGTTACAAAAAAGATGGCGACCACAGCAATGAGAGCCACGAGGATTGCGTACTCGACGAGTGCTGCGCCGTCATCCCCACGGATGAAGTTGCGGAGCGCGGTAGTGAGCTTCGACATTTAGTTCCCTGGATGACTGAAATGAAAATATCGGCGCGCACTGGGCAACCACTTTTCAACGGTTGGTGAACAGCTGCTCCCCGACTGGGAAAATCACGAAATTCATTGTGCAGATACGTGCCGAAGTGCCGACGTGAACATGCTATGACGCGAGTAGGCAATATGCAATAGTAAACATCGGCCACCACTTGGTTTGCGATCAGTCCAATCAGCGAAACGGGGCAGCGCATTTGCGCTGCCCCGTTACGGTGCCGCGGGCACCGACGGGCCTCGGACCACAACGATCGTTGAGGTCCGAGGCTCTGGCGCTGCCTAGAGGCTGCCTGCGATGCCGCTGAATTTCTGGCTGACCTTCGTTCCGAGGCTCGTCACGAAGAAAATCGCAACTACGGCGATAAGCGCGACGAGAATGGCGTACTCGACGAGAGCGGCGCCGTCGTCTTCACGGATGAAATTGCGAACTGCGGTGGTGAGCTTCTGCATGCTGTTCTCCGGTAGAAGTGTTACGACAGGGTGTAGTCGGTGCAGCCTGGCGCACTCGCTTGAGGCTCCCTGATCCGCCGACTCATGTCAGGTGTCACGACGACCGTTCGAACGACACGTCACGTCGGAGCATCAATCTTATATGGGCTCCAGTATGACACCTAATGGGATGTTTGACCTATTTACGACTAGCGTCGAGCTCTAAAATGCCTCTCCAGCGTTACAGCTTGGCTGCCATTTCGCTGAATTTGTTGCTGACCTTTGGGCCAAACGACGTGACAAAGAAAATGGTGACGACTGCAATGAGGGAGAGGAGAATCGCATATTCGACGAGCGCGGCACCATCCTCCCTGTGAAGCAGATTGCGAAGTGCGTTCTTGAGTCGTGTCACGCGAGTCTCCGGTCTAACGATTGCGGTTTCGATTCATAGTCCGTCGGATGCACGTCAGGCAATACCAAAGGCCTTTCGCCACCAGTGCTCGTCCAAAGCCGTAGCAAAGTGTCGCGGGCGCTGCGTTAATGTCTGACCTTGAGACCGGGAACGCGCTCAAACGCATGTGTACAAACTCAACTGCGAGTAAAGGCTAGTAACGAGCCTCGAAGATCGCAATAGGTCGTAAGGCCTATTAAGCTTCTGCCCCTGTGCAAGCCTCCCGCATACCATCCTCCGCCGACCTGCTTTTCATCACAGTCGCCCCGATCGAGGCGACCAGGGCCGCCGTCAGACTGACTCAAAGCGACGGCGATCTCGCAGGACACATACGGATGGGCGAAACAATCCTTCGCTCACACGACCTCCCTGCGCACAGCCTCGCGTCATACACCGCCGCCACCGAGCCAATGGTTGCCCACGGCTGGCTGAGCGAAGTGATCTTTGCGCTGCTCTATCGCGCCGGCGGATTGCCACTCCTGGCTATTCTAACGGCCATCATCGTTGCCGCAACCCACGCTGCCGTTCTGCTCTTTCTCAAACGAAAGGGCGTAGACGCGAGGTGGGCACTCGCGGCGGCGTTCGTGAGCTTCGCGCTCGGCCTGAGTCACTGGCTTACCCGGCCACACATGTTCTCGATTGTCGGCTCGGCGCTGACGCTCTTTCTCCTCGAGTCCGCACGACCTCGCCGCGCCTTTCTTTTTTTCGGCCTTTTCGCACTCTGGGCGAACCTGCATGGTGCGTGGCTGTACGGCCTTCTCCTCATTGGAGCGTACATCGCCGGCGACCTTGCGGAGGCGCTTGCTGGAGCCAACCGATCGGAATGGCTGAAACGTGCGCGCAGCGACTCGGTGCTGCTCGTCGCGGGGACTGCGGGGACTTTCGTGAATCCCTACGGAATCGGCCTGCATCGCGAGGTGTTCTCCGCAGTCACCAGCTCCTCACTCGCGACGAAGATCGAGGAATACCTGCCGCCGAAATTCAACGAGCTCGCCAGCCTTCCATTTCTGCTAGTCGTGCTTCTCACACTTGTATTGTTTTCGGTTACCCAGCGGAGAATGCCATTTCGCTGGCTGGGAGTTGTGGTGCTCAGCCTTTTCTTCGGGCTGCGATCTTTTCGCAACATCGCCCTTTTTGGCGTTACCGCGTGGCCGCTGATCGCTCTGCACACCGGCCGCACCTGGCCGGAAGCGAGACGCCGCTTCCCGTATTTTCACGATTTTGTCCGACTCGACGCACGAGCGAGTGTCGGATGGTGGAGCGCGCCCGTCGCGCTGGCACTCGTCGCCCTCGGTTTGAGTCATGGCCGAATTGCAGGCAAGGAAGTGATTGCCGACCGTTTCGATCCAGGAAAATTTCCCGTAGTTGCCGTCGACAGCGCGCGACGCGCCGGACTGTCCGGCCGAGTGTTCAGCCAGTGGACGTGGGGCGGCTATCTGCTCCTCGCGTGGCCGGGAATTCCTCTGCACGTTGATCCACTCAAGTTCTCTGATACAACGATAGCGACGTTCACTCGCATCGATGAAGTACAGCCGGAATGGAAGGCGGAGCTCGACCGCTGGAATGTTCAGACGGTGATGGTGAAGAGCAAAGGCACGCTGGCGAAAGCGCTCGCGAAAGAGCCGGCGTGGCGAATGTGGTACCAGGACACGACGGCTACGGTGTTTCGTCGATCCGGCGTTCCTGCCGCGGGGCCACCCGTTATTCTTCATGAACGGCCAACGTCGACAACTCCACCCGCAAACATCGATTCTGCCGATGACGCGCCCAGAGACTGATCTCTCGACATTCAGTGCCGACGAGCTCCGGCGGTACGGGCGGCAGCTTGCTCTTCCGGCTTTCGGCATCGAGGGACAGCGGGGCCTTAAAGCTGCCAGTGTCCTCATCGTGGGTGCCGGCGGGCTCGGCTCACCCGCCGCGCTTTACCTTGCCGCCGCAGGGGTAGGGCGACTTGGAATTGTTGAATTCGATCGCGTGGAGCAGTCGAATCTACATCGCCAGCTTCTGTACGCTTCCTCTGATACGGGACGCTCGAAGATCGAAGCGGCGCGTGAGCGAATTCTCGGAGTGAATCCGGAAATCACCGTGGAAGGTTACGAGACACGGCTAACCTCGGTAAATGCGCTGTCGATCCTCAAAGGGTTCGACATCGTCCTCGACGGATCCGACAATTTTCCGACTCGCTATCTGGTGAATGACGCGGCGGTAATCGCAGGAATTCCGTGTGTTTATGGAAGCGTTCATCGCTTCGAGGGACAGTTGTCCGTCTTCGCCGCTCGAGGTGGTCCGTGTTACCGGTGTCTCTTCAGAGAGCCACCTCCAGCCGGCGCTGTCCCAAACTGCGCCGAAGCAGGCGTGCTGGGCGTGCTTCCCGGAATCATCGGTACGCTGCAGGCAACCGAGGCTATCAAGCTCATCGCCGACATCGGTGAGCCGCTCGTGGGACGGCTCCTCCTGTTCGACGCACTGGCAATGAGTTTCCGTACTGTCGAGCTTCGGCGCGATCCCGACTGTCCGAGCTGTGGCGCGTCCGCGCGTGGAACTCTCGTCGACTACGATCTCGAGTGCGACGCCAATGCTGTTCGTTCCATCGCGCCGCTCGAGCTGGCGGCGCGGCTCGATCGCGGTGACGACGTCGACATCGTTGACGTCCGCGAACCTTATGAATGGGAGATCGCGCGACTGGACGGCGCGCGACTCGTTCCCCTCGGACAACTCGAGCTCGAGATGGAATCCTTCGACCCCGCGCGGGACACAGTGGTCTACTGCAAGACCGGAAAGCGCAGCGAGCAGGCTGCGCAAATACTCGCCGGCGCGGGCATCCGCAATGTTTTCAGTCTCGACGGTGGCGTCGTGCGATGGCGTGGGGAAGTAGATCCTACTTTTCCCCAGTACTGAGGAAACGTGCCGGATTCGTATCCCGTCCAGAATCCACTCAGCAGATTCAAACGCCTCTACGCGCAGGCGGAAGCGGTAGACCGCGCCGTGCTTCCCGAGCCCAACGCCATGTCGCTGGCAACCGTTGGGATGAGTGGGGCTCCATCCGTGCGGATTGTTCTAATGAAGGCTGTCGACGAGGATGGCTTCGTGTTCTACACAAACCTCGAAGGCCGAAAAGGTCGTGAGCTGCGGACGCGCGCGGTTGCCGCAATCTGCTTTCACTGGCCAACTCTCGGTGTGCAGGTTCGCGCCGAAGGACAGACCACTCAGATCGGCGACGCGGAGGCAGACGAATACTTCGCGACTCGCCCGCGCGACAGCCAGATTGGCGCGTGGGCATCTACTCAGAGCCAGCCTATCGAAAAGGCAGACGACCTTGCGGAACGGGTCGCGCGATACGAAAAAGAATTCGAGGGCATAGCGGTACCTCGTCCTCCGTTCTTGTCAGGATTCCGTCTGCAGCCGGACCACATAGAATTCTGGAAAAGCAAACCTGGTCGGCTGCACGAGCGGCACCTGTATTCGCGGATGGGCGACAGCTGGACGATGCAAACGCTCTATCCGTGATTCGCCGCAAAACAGCACTGTGACGGGCTCCCTGCCGTCGGCCGAGCAAGTGGACAGCACACCGGATGCTCCGAGATGGCAGCGCCTGATTGTTGCGACGCTCATCGGACTATTCGGTATGTCCCTTACGCTCAGGGGGCTGATGAAGGGAGGCGGCGTCGGCCAGACCGATCTCGGGCAGGTGTGGTTCGCCGCCTCGGCCATTCTTCATCGCGCCGACCCCTACCAGCTGGTTGGACCGACGGGATTCTACCACCACGAATTCACGCTCTTCTATCCTTTGACCGCCGCGGTCGCGATTTTGCCGCTCGGGCTGCTCGACGAAGCCGTGGCGTCCGCCGTCTTCGCCTTTATTGCGTCAGCCGTCCTTGCGTATGCGGTCACTAAAAAAGGGTGGGATCGATTGCCGATCTTCGTATCCCTCCCTTTTCTCATTGCCGCTCACCAGGCTCAGTTTTCGCCAATGATTGCCGCGGGATTCCTCCTGCCGGCGGTTGCCTGGACCTGGGCGGCGAAGCCAACAATTGGCTTGGCACTTCTCGCGAGTACAGGGTCCGTTAGAGCCTTTATCATCGCGATAGTGGGAGGCGCGATTCTCGTTCTAATCGGCCTGGCGTTTGTGCCTCAGTGGCCGGCAGAATGGCTTCGAAACGTCCGTCCGCAGACACACATGATCGCGCCGATTGTTCGTCCTGGAGGATTTCTAGCGTTGGCGGCGCTCCTGCGCTGGCGGCGACCCGAAGCACGCCTCGTCGCCGCGATGACTCTGATTCCTCAGACTACGGGGTGGTGGGACCTGGTGCTGCTCCTGCTCGTTGCTGAAACGTTTCGTGAGAGTCTTTTGCTCGCGGTGACGACGATGGCGCCACTTGCTTATGAGATGGCGTTCGGCCTCGGCGATGGAATACTCGATCTGTACCCGCGCTCTTCGCTGATGCTGATGGCAGCGTCCTACATTCCCGCGACCATCATAGTTCTGCGTCGACCAAATGAGGGACCGCTGCCCGCATGGGCGGAGCTCATTCGCCGACAGCTCGTTCGGAAGCGAACTGCATAAGTTGGATGACCGTGCCGCCGAGCGGTACCGAATCGCACCGTCATGCCGTAAACTTTTCGAATGACCTCTATTGAGAATCCGCCGGAAACCGTTACGGAATCCGCCGAGTCCTGGACAATCGAGACGGCCCGCTCGCTCTATAATATCGAGGGATGGGGAATCGGCTATTTCGACATCAACGACAAGGGCCATGTGGTGGTGCGGCCGGATTTCAACGATCCTTCGCGCGAGCTCGATCTCTTCGAGCTGGCGAATGATCTGGAAGCGCAGGGCGTCGGGCTTCCTCTGCTGCTGCGTTTTTCCGACATCCTCCGGTCGCGAATCGACTCCCTGAACGCGCGCTTCGCCCACGCAATGGTCGAGTACGAGTACACCGGGGCGTACACCACGGTCTATCCCATCAAGGTGAATCAGCAGCGGCACGTAGTCGAAGAGATCGTTGAATTCGGGAAAAAATCGAGCGTTGGTCTCGAATGCGGCAGCAAGCCTGAGCTGCAGGCAGTGCTGGGGCTCGCCGAGCATACGGACCATCTGATCGTTTGCAACGGATATAAGGACGACGAGTTCATGCGGCTCGCGCTGATGGGGCAGAAGCTCGGGCATCAGGTGTTCATCGTGCTTGAGCAGCTGAGTGAAGTCGACGTGCTGCTCCAGATTGCGGATGAGCTGGATGTGATTCCGACGGCTGGAGTCCGAATCAAGCTTCACTCGGAAGGCTCTGGGCGATGGGCGAAGAGTGGGGGTGAGAAATCCAAGTTCGGGCTCAGCACCGCGCAGCTGGTGAAGCTGGTCGACAGGCTCAAGGTGCTGGGACGGCTCGACATACTCAAGCTGATTCACTTTCACCTTGGGTCACAGATCACCGACATCCGCTACATCAAAGCGGGACTGCAGGAGATTGCGCGGTACTATGCCGAGCTCCGCACGATGGGTGTTGATGTAACGCACGTCGACGTAGGAGGAGGACTCGGCGTCGATTACGATGGGTCGGGCTCGACCTCGCAGGCGAGCGTCAACTATTCGCTCCAGGAGTACGCGAACGACGTCGTGTACACGCTTGCCGAGTCATGCCGCGAGCAATCGCTGCCGATGCCGCACATCATCAGCGAATCAGGCCGCGCCCTGACAGCGCATCACGCATTGCTGCTCCTGAGCGTCATCGATGTCGAGTCCCAGGCCGAGACGAGTGTGCCGGCTCTGAAAAAGGGCCACCACAGTTTTCTTCACGAGATGGCGGCCGACTACAAGGCCATCAGCAAAAGGCGCGTGCGCGAGGTTTATCACGACGCGACGTACGCAAAGGAGCGGGCGCAGGATTTGTTCAGCAGCGGCGTCCTCTCACTGCGCGAGCGCGCGCTCGCCGAACAGATTTACGTCGCGACTATCATAGCTGTCGAGCGGATCGCACAGCTCGACCGCGAGGAGTACTCAGACATACTCGAGGACCTCGAGGCGACTCTCACCGATCGGTATTTCTGCAACTTCTCGCTCTTCCAATCGCTGCCGGACAGCTGGGCAATAGATCAGCTATTTCCGGTGATGCCGATCCATCGGCTCGACGAACAGCCAACGCGCAACGCCACGATTCAGGACGTGACCTGTGATTCCGATGGGAGGATCGAGCGATTCATCGGCGATCGCGCCGCAAAGCCGAGTCTGCCGCTCCATCCGTTCACCGACGATGACGACCAGTACATCATCGGCATCTTTTTGACCGGCGCATATCAGGAGATTCTGGGCGATCTACACAATCTGTTCGGCGACACCAACGCTGTGCACATCCGGCTTTCCGAGAATGGATATGAGGTAGCAGAGCTGGTCCACGGCGACACCGTGACAGAAGTTCTGGCCTACGTTCAGTTTCGAGCGCAGGATCTGCTCGCGACCTTCCGGCGCAAAGTCGCTGCAGCAACAAGCATCACGCGCCAGGAAGCGAACACCTTTATTGCGGATTATGTCGCAGGCCTCGAGGGCTACACGTATCTCGAGGGCGATGCTGCGCGGTAGACTGCGCGTTCGGCCAGGGAAGATGCCAGCAGAGTCGGAACCGCTACGCCTGGTTGACGTTCGGTGAACGATCGCGCTGAAGCAGAAGCCTTAGCCAAGCGGGCGACGGTCCAGAATTCGGTCTTCGCAGGACCAGGACAGTAGCCGGCAGGTACACAGAAAAAACGATCAGCATTCCGATCCAATCGTAGAGCGCGGCGAGCGAAGCGACCGGATGCAAGGACGATCCTGCGATCCAGGCTCCGGCGGTCGCGATCACCGCCATCGCCACCGATTCGCGCCACGTCGCCGGAATCGTGAAAAGGGGAAGCGTGTTGTACCACCCCCACGCCTGAGGCATACACGCGAGCGCGACTATCAGCCACGCCTCCGGCCGCCGCCAGCGGAGGAGAGCCAGTAACACAAGAAACCCGCCAAACCGCGTGATCGGGGGGTCCATGAAACGTGCGTTACGCACTCCCTCGATCCAGACGAGCGGCCACGCGGGGAACAGCGCCAGGCTGAGACCGGTAAGCACGATGCCCCCGATCAACGCGAACACAAGTGCGTTGCGGGACTGATTTGCGAGCAGCAGCGGGATCGCCGTCTGGGGCTTCGCGGCGAGAACGAGTCCAACCCAGGGAATGAAAAGAAAAGCCGTGAGCAGAATCGACCATTGACCGAGGCGAGCCGAGTTTGCGTACGGCTCAGTGACAAAAAGGGGCAGGAGGTGCCAACCGTTTCGCGTCACCCCAAAGGCCAGCAGAAACGTAGAGATAGCGACGAAAATGATTGCAGCAGCGTGCTCGCTCAGAGCCATCAGTGGCATCACCGCAACCAGCGCGTTGGCAGGGTAAATCAGTGGCCACGCGTAATCAAAAGCTCGCCCGGGACCAATCAAGGAATAAGGATTGTCGCCATTCGCCAACGCGCTCGCGCCGAACCAGGCCATGCCAAAGTCCGTGTGGAAGTTGGGCAGCCGGCCGTACTCTACGTGAATGAGGTATGCACCAACCAGGGCAATCGCGGTTGCAATAATGAGCCGGGCTCGTAACGTCGGCGCACGCGCACCCGCTGAGTCTGGGCCCGTCACTCGCTGAAGCTCAGCGGCGGTTGCTATCGCGCGCCCGATAAGCTTTCGCCCGGTTGCCTGGAGGGCCTAGCTCTCAAACGCGGCGGTTACGGCGTCCCAATTCACGACGTTCCACCACGCCGCGATGTAATCGGGGCGGCGGTTCTGATACTTCAGATAGTACGCGTGCTCCCACACATCCAGGCCGAGAATTGCGGTCTTGCCTTCCATCAGCGGATTGTCCTGGTTCGGCGTGCTCGAGATCGAGAGCTTTTTCCCGTCCTTGAGCAGCCACACCCACCCTGAGCCGAACCTTCCGACGCCCGCCGCGGCCCATTGCTCCTTGAACTTGTCGAGGCCGCCAAACGAATCCTGGAGTGCATCCGCCACCGCCCCCGTTGGCTCGCCACCTCCCGGCGTCATCAACTCCCAGAACATCGAATGATTCCAGTGGCCTCCGCCGTTGTTGCGGACCGCGGTGCGCACTGCCTCGGGAACATCGTTGATGCCGGTCATCAGATCGTCAAGGGATCTTCCCTCGAGCTCCGGTGACTTCTCGATCGCTGCATTCAGATTGTTTACGTAGGTCTGATGATGCTTGCCGTGGTGTATCGACATGGTCGTCGCGTCGACGTGGGGCTCGAGCGCGTCGAGTGCATAAGGAAGCTGCGGAAGAGTGAACGCCATTCGAACTCCGGTTCTGTTTAGTGTGTCGCCGCGGGCGCGCTACCGCGCTGCCGCCACCAGCTGATGATCCCGGGCAGAATCGAGACGAAGATCACGACGAGCACCACGATCTCGATGTGCTTGTCGATTCCCGGAATATATCTGCCGAGGAAATAACCGGTGAACAGCATGCTCCATACCCAAAAGATCGTGCCGAGGATGCTGATAACGAGAAACTGCCGGTAGGGCATCCTGCCCACTCCCGCCACAACCGGAGAGAATGTCCTGATGATTGGCATGAATTGCGCGAGGACAATGGTTTTCCGCCCGTGTCGTGCATAAAACTCCTGAGCCCTGAACAGATGCTTTTTGTTGAACAGAAGCGAATCCTCACGTGTAAAGATGCGCGGGCCGGTCGTGCGCCCGATCCAGTAGCCGCAGGAGTTGCCGAGTATTGCCGCAATGTTGAGCATGAAGCCCAGGAGGTACACGTCGAGCAGGCCGCGCGCGGCCACGAGCCCGGCGGTTACAAGCAGTGAGTCGCCGGGCAGAAAGAATCCGATGAGGAGTCCGGTCTCCGCGAAGACGATGCCGGTCATGCCGAAGTATCCGGCCCATTTTATGAGTGCGGGAAGGTCCGACAGGTTCGCGAAGAGCTCGCGGAGCTGATCCATGATTTCTCTAGAGGAGGAATGCCGCTGACGCAGCGATCGAAAAAGGAAGTGAACGAGAGGCGAAAGGCAAATTCAACCTTTGACGAGCTATGGTCAACGGTACCCGAGCTCGCGCGGGGTGAAGCCGAGAGACTCGAGCGACGCACAAGGACGAAGGGAATGACGCCTCGCGCGGAGCGCGTCTTCAACGTCGCATCCACGGTCGTCATTCTTTTTTTCGCTATTGCCTGGTCATGGTCGATCGCTCTCGCCCGGTCCACCGGACGCGTGACCTCGGCTTCACCCGCAGCCGGGATTCTCAGGAACGCCCTGACAGACGAAGACGCCCCGTCGATGGCCTACCTCACAGATGCGGCGCTGAACGTCGTCGTTCCGCTGCGAGGGGAGAGTGGGAAACTGAGGGCGCGCATTCAGCAGCCCGGCGAGGCGCTCTCCACTGACACGCTGCGCTCCGGCGCCGTCGCAACATTTTCGTCCGGAGCCGCGGCCGAATCGAGTGCCGTGCTCACAGCGCCGAGGAAAACGGGAGTCTGGTCGCTCGCCATTGCCCTCGGGAACGCGATCAGGCCGATCACAGATTTCTCGGTGATCACGCTCTTCCCCGCGTCGCAGAAGAAATCGGCGAAAATCGGCCTCTATTACATCGGGAACTGGCCCTCCGCGCGCGCATTCCGCGCATCGGCGAGGGCGGACTACACTCCGCCAGGCGGATTCATCGAGGTCACGCAGGCGACGCAGAAC
>JALYJX010000093.1 GCA_030775065.1 Gemmatimonadota bacterium
CATGAGCACCAGTCCGACCGGAGTGCGGAGCCTCACGCTCTCCAGCCCGCTGGTCACGACGGCGCAATGGAAGCGGGACGCGGATTCCTTACTGACGCTGCTCCCGGATTCGACGCAGGCCGTCATCGCGCATCATGAGGCGGCGCGCACTAGAGACTCCCGCGAGTACGCTGCGGCGGTTGCGGAGTACAACAAGCGCTACGTCACCCGACGGCCGTCTCGCTCGCCCGTTAACGCCGACAGCGCGCGCAAGACGCGTGGCAGGCTGGTGTACCAGTACATGTGGGGACCGAACGAGTTTACGCCGATGGGTACACTGAAGCACTTCGATGGGACGGCGTGGCTCAGAGCCGTGCGAGTGCCGACGCTGTTCGTGGCGGGCGAGTTCGATGAGGCGACGCCGGCTTCGACCGAGCAGTTCTCAAAGCTCGTGCCCGGCGCGGAGTTCAAGGTCATTCCCGAGAGTGGTCACTCGACGGAGAACGACAATCCGGAAGTGCTGTTGCGCACGGTGCGCGAGTTTCTCCGTCGAGTGGAGTCTGCGTGACCTTAAGCCATCGCTACGAATCCGTTTGAACCTTCGTACATTGATGGTCGAGCAAGATGGGAACGTCATTCACCGGAATGATGAAGCTCAAACGCGGGGAGACGGTCGATCTCTAGTCAGCGCTCCAACCCACAACCTTCCGGATCAGTCTCGTGATTATTCTGGTGGTGATCGCCATCGCGGCAGGGGCATGGGCGGTGTTTGCCTTCAACCGCCTGGTTCACCTGCGGAACCAGGTGCGTAATGCGTGGGCGGATATCGATGTCCAGCTCAAGCGCCGGCACGATCTCGTGCCGCAGCTTGTCGCCGCCGTCAAAGGCTACACCGGACACGAGCGCGGAGTGCTGCAGGCCGTGACTGAATTGCGAACGCAGGCGGTGGCGCTGAGCAGTCCCGCAAAGCTCGGAAACGTCGAATCATCTCTGGAACAGGCGATCGTGCAACTGTTCGCACTGAAAGAGGCGTATCCTGATCTCAAAGCCAACGAGACCTTCCTTCAGCTTCAGCACGACCTCGTCGCAGTCGAGGATCAGCTGCAATACGCGCGACGCTTCTACAATGGCGCCGTGCGCGACCACAACACTGCGATACAGCGCGTGCCGGACATGATCGTCGCGCGGAGCTTCGGCTTCACGGAGACGGAGTATTTCCAGGCCGACGAGGACGACAGGCGCGGCGTAAGAGTGGACCTCGCGTCATGAAAAGAGCTGCCTTTTGCCTCGCGGCGATACTCTTCGCAATACCGGCGGGCGCGCAGGAGCGCATCCGCTCCTACGATGTCGACGTCGATGTTCGGGCGGACGGAGGTCTCGACGTTACTGAGAGAATCACGGTCCACGCAGAAGGACAGCAGATCCGCCGTGGCATTTACCGCGACTTCCCCACGCGCTACAGGGACCGTTACGGCAATCGCGTCCGCGTTGCTCTGGAAGTGCTCGGCGTTGAGCGCAATGGAAATCCGGAGCCGTGGTTCACTGAGCGAATGAGCAACGGCGTGCGCATCAACACCGGCAACGACGACTTCCTTCCCGTCCCGGCCGATTACACGTACACGTTGCGCTACCGCACTACTCGACAGCTGGGATTCTTCGACGATCACGACGAGCTGTATTGGAACGCGATTGGCACCGGATGGATTTTCCCGATCGAAAGCGCAACGGTGCAGGTGCGACTGCCCGCTGCGGTGTCGGTCGATCGAATGAAGGTGGAAGCGTATACCGGGCCACAGAGCGCAAAGGGCGCGAACTACGTGGCCGAGGTCACTCGCCCCGGCGTTGCGACCTACCGTCTCACACAGCCGCTCGGGCCCAACGAAGGCTTCACCATCGTCCTGCAATTCCCCAAGGGGTTGATTCCGGAGCCGACGCAGACCGACCGTGGGAGGTGGTTCCTCGCCGACAACCGCGGCGTGTTCGTCGCTTTCCTGGGTCTGATCCTGCTGATCCTTTTCTGCGTGAGAGAATGGCGGCGAGTTGGACGCGATCCAAAAAAGCGCGCGATCTTCGCTCGATACGAGCCGCCGGCCGACAAGACTGCTGCGGGACTGAGATTCGTCGAGCGCATGGGTTATGACACGCGATGCTTCTCCGCGGAGGTGCTCGATCTTGCCGTTGGCGGCCATCTGCGGATCAATCGCGACAAGCGGCTCCTGAAGGACTCGTGGCGACTGGATCGCAACGAAGCCGCCTCGGCGCCGGCGTCAGCTTCCCACGGTGTGCTGCTGAACCTCCTCTTCCCCGGCGGAAAGAAGAGTCTCGAGCTCAAGAACACGAACGCAGCAATCGTGTCCGCGGCGCAGGACGCGCACAAGAAAGAGCTGGATCGCGAATCTCATCCGCGTTATTTCAAGCGCAACACGCGCAGCCTGCTCATCGCTGCGGCAATCGCCGTTCTCGCCGCGGCGGCCGCGTTCGTCATTTCGGGCGGCTTCGGCATTCCGGTGATCGTAGCAATCGCCGTCGCGATGGTTGTGACGCTGATCGTGTTCGGACGCCTGGTTCGCGCACCCACGAACGAAGGCCGCGAGCTGATGGACGAGATCGAGGGATTGAAGCTCTACCTCAGCGTTGCAGAGAGAGACGAGCTGGCGAGCATACGTGGACCTGGCCAGCCGCCGATGCTCGACGCCGAGCATTACGAGGCGCTCTTGCCTTATGCGGTCGCCCTCGAAGTCGAGGAAGCGTGGACAGAGAAGTTCACCGCGGCGGTGGGCGCCGCAGCCGCCGCGGAGGCGGCGTCGCGCATGTCCTGGTACAGCGGGCGCGGGCCCATCACCAACCTGGGTGATTTCAGTCGGTCGATGGGCTCGAGCCTGAGCTCGCAGATCTCTTCCGCATCGAGTCCGCCGGGGAGCAGCTCCGGCGGCGGCGGTGGGGGCTCTTCTGGGGGTGGCGGTGGTGGAGGCGGTGGAGGCGGTCGCTAGAGCCAGGGCACCGACGAATTACGCGGCAGCGGTCATGTCCGTCTCCGCCGCAGATGCCGAGCCGGGAACTACGCGCCGCAACGTGACAACCGCAACGACCGCCATGATGAGCACGACTACTGCGCTGATCGCCGCGATCAGCTCGAGCGATTGCGCGAATGCATTGCGAGCTGTCTCAGCGAGCGCTGCGCCGACCTGTCCACCGATTCGGCCGGCGACCTCAACTGCGCCACCGAGAGTCGAGCGTGCCGTCTCCGTTGCATCCGGGGGAATCGCGCTCGGCAAATCCTTGCCCATGATACTTCGGTAAGATGCGGTGCCGATGCTGCCCAGGATCGCCATACCGAGCGCGAGGCCGAGCTCGCTGCTCGTCTCCGAGATCGCCGAGGCGGCGCCGGCGCGATCGGGAGGTGCGACGGTCATGATCATGTCGGTAGTCAGTGTCATTGCCGGATTGAGACCGGCCGCCATGATGATGAATGACGTCACGAGCAGCGTCAGGCCGCCTCCGTCTCCAACGCGAGTAAGCACTGCCATTCCCAGCGCGGACAAAGCGAGCCCTCCGCCCATCACATACGCGGGACAAATTCGGCGCGCGAGCGCCGGCGTTAGCATCGATGCGATCATTCCTGCCGCCGTCCACGGCAACATCCACAGGCCTGCACGCAGTGGAGACAGACCGAGCACGAGCTGCATGTATTGCGCGGTGAAAAGGTAGATCCCCGCCATCGCGGTAAGCGCCACCAGCTGCGTGGATATCGACGCGCTGAAGGCGGGCACCTGGAACAGCCGCAGGTCGATCAGCGGATGGGTCAGCGAACGCTGGCGGACGACGAACGCAGCTGCGAGACCGGGCCCCACGACGATGGAAGCCAGGGCTATCAAGCTTGGCCCGTCCTGCGCGATCTGCTTGATCCCGTAGATGATCGACAGCATCGCAACGAGCGACAATCCGGCGCTCAGCAAATCGAGCCGACCTGAGTTCGGATCACGGTTCTCGGGCAGCAGAAACGGACCGAGAATGAGCAGCAATGCCATCACCGGGACGTTCAGCAGGAACACCGAGCCCCACCAGAAATGCTCGAGCATCACGCCACCGAGCAGTGGCCCGAGCGCGCCGCCAACCATGAAGCTGTTCAGCCACACCGCGATCGCCACCGTCCGCTGCCGGGGATCGTGGAACATGTTGCGGATCAGCGCGAGAGTGGACGGCATCAGCGTCGCACCGGCGACACCAAGGAGGGCGCGGGTTGCAATCAGCATCTCTGCACTCTTCGAGAATGCCGCGAGTGCCGATGCCGCGCCGAACGCCGCACCGCCGATCAACAGAAGCCGACGACGGCCGATCCGATCGCCCAGCGTGCCCATTGTTATGAGCGACCCGGCAATCAGGAATCCGTAGATGTCGACGATCCACAAGAGCTGCGCGCTGCTCGGCTTGAGATCTGCGCTCAAGGCGGGCACCGCGAGGTGGAGCACGGTCAGGTCCATCGAGAGGAGCGTGCACGGAATTGCGAGCACCGAGAGTCCAATCCACTCCCGGCGGCCTGCTCTTTTCGTCTCAACCCCGCCAGTCTCAGTCATTCAGGCAATGTAAGCGGCCTTCGCGCTCGATGACGCGTCCCGACGCAGCAATTAGATTGGGCGGATGAATGCGACCAGATCGGGCCGTGCCGTCATCGAGGTTTCAGGAGTTCGCAAGACGTACGGCTCCCTCGTCGCAGTGGATGACGTGTCGTTCGAGGTTCGCGACGGTGAGATCTTTGGCCTCATCGGCCCCAACGGCGCAGGAAAGACTACGACAATGGAGTGCGTCGAGGGGCTGCGCACGCCCGACCGCGGGAGAATCTCGGTATTGGGCCTCGATCCTGTCCGGGATCTCTACACGCTGCGAAACCGGATGGGGGTCCAGATCCAGGAGGCGCATCTTCAAAAGCGCATCAAGGTGTGGGAAGCCGTACACCTCTGGGCGTCGCTGTACCGGAAAGACTCGGCGGATGGCGATCGTATTCTCGAGCAGCTCGGCCTGGTCGACAAGCGCAACGCGTGGTTCATGAAGCTGTCCGGCGGACAAAAACAACGCCTCTTCATAGCTCTCGCGCTGGTCAACGACCCTGAAGTTGTATTTCTCGATGAGCTTACCACCGGCCTCGACCCGCAGGCGCGACGGGCGATCTGGGAGCTCGTGCGCGGCATTCGTGAGCGCGGGAAGACGGTGTTTCTGACGACACATCTGATGGAAGAGGCCGAGCGACTGTGCGATCGAGTGGCGATCATCGATCACGGGCGAATCATCGACATCGACACTCCGGAAGCGCTCGTCAATAAGTATTGTCCGGAGCGAACCGTGGTGCTGTTCACGGAGGACAAGGGTGCTGAAGTGCTTTTCCGGGCGATGCCTCGAGTTGCGGACGTGAAGGCCAGCGACGGCCGATTCACTATTCGGGGCAACGGTGAGGACCTCGTCACCAGCGTGGTGTGGTGCCTGTCGGAGAATCGAATTCGCGTGAGCGACTTCCGGACAATTCTGCCCAACCTCGAGGACGTGTTCATCAAGGTAACGGGCCACTCCATCCGAGATTAAGTGATAATGCGCGGGCTGTGGCGCCTCATCTGGATCGAGATAAAGGTCTTTTTCAGAGAGCCGATGGGGGCGTTCGGCACAGTCATCGCTCCGGTTCTCATCCTCGTGCTTTTCGGTCGGATCGGAACCGCCGTGGGTCCCCGGGCGCAGGCAGCCGCCGGCACTTTCTTCAAGGTCAACGTTCCGGTTTTCGTTGCGATACTCATCGCTATCAACGCCGTTGTGTCTCTGGTGTCGATCATGTCGATATACCGGGAGAGCGGCATTCTGAAGCGGTTGAGCACCACACCGCTCAGACCGCAAACGATTCTGACGGCGCACGTCATCGTGAAGCTCCTGCTGACCACCGCGACGCTCTCCCTTACGTTCGTGTTCGCAAGCGGCTCGATCCTGACAGACTCGGCTATTCCGCTCGGACGATTCACGCTCGCAATGCTGATCGCCACTGCAAGCATCCTGTCAGTGGGATTCGTGATTGCGAGCATCGTTCCGACAGCGCGTTTTGCTCAACCGATCACCAGTGTTCTGCTCTACCCGATGATCGCTGTTTCCGGCTTGTTCGTGCCGATGACCGCTTTCTCGCCGACGGTTCGGACCATCGCCCGGGCGCTGCCACTGACGCCGGCCGTATCGCTGCTTCAGGGGATCTGGAAGGGCAACCCATGGTCGATGCATCTGGGCGATATCGGCGCTCTCTTTCTCGTGTTCGTCATCTGTACTGCATTGTCCGCGAAGATATTCCGGTGGGAATAACGCATTTCTTGACACACCACGCATTCCCGTTGTATTGACCAGCTGGCTCCGACTGAATCCCCCCTTTTCCGAGGGAAGCGATGGTCGTAAACGAGACACACGATGAGGAGCTCGCTTCCAGCCCGCTCTGGAATCCGGACCTCGCCCCGACCCCCCCGTCGCGCCGCACGTGGTCCACTTACAACATCGCCGCGCTGTGGATCGGGATGGCTGTCGTCATCACCACCTACACGCTCGCGTCGGGGCTCATGCAGCAGGGCATGAACTGGTACCAGGCACTGTTCACGATTCTCCTCGGCAACGTCATCGTGCTCATTCCGATGATTCTCAATGCCCACGCCGGAACGAAATACGGAATCTCGTTTCCCGTTCTGTGCAGGGCGAGCTTCGGGGTGCGCGGTGCGAATGTCGCGGCGATGCTGCGCGCAATCGTCGCCTGCGGATGGTTTGGGATTCAGACGTGGATCGGGGGTCTGGCGCTCGACGCGCTCATGACCGCGGCATGGGATGGATGGGTGCAGATTGGAATTCACACTGCCATCGCCTTTGCGGTGTTCTGGGTGATTCAGGTCTTCATCATTCTCAAGGGGACCGAAGGCATCAAGGTTCTCGAGAGCTGGTCGGCGCCACTGCTGCTCGCCGGCGGGCTCGCGCTTCTCGTGTGGGCGATACGCAATGGCGGCGGGCTGACGGCAATTCTCGAGGGATCGACGCGCCTACAGAGCGGCTCGACGCCGTTCTGGACGCTCTTCCCCGCCGCGCTCACCGCGAATGTGGGCTACTGGGCGACGCTTTCCCTCAACATCCCCGACTTCACGCGCTATGCGAAGAGCCAGCGATCGCAGGCGCTGGGTCAGGCGTTCGGCCTTCCGGGCACGATGGTATTGTTCGCATTCATCGGCGTGGCCGTCACGAGCGCGACTATCGTGATCTTCGGCAAAGCGATCTGGGATCCGGTTGAGCTCATCGTGCGAATAGGCTCGCCCGGCGTGATAATTTTCGGCGCGCTCATTGTTCTCGCCGCGCAGCTCACGACCAACATGGCGGCGAACGTGGTCTCGCCGGCAAATGATTTCTCGAACCTGAGCCCGACGCGCATCAGCTACGTAACCGGCGGCCTCATCACCGCGGTCATCGGGATTCTCATGATGCCCTGGCGGCTGTACTCTGATGCGGCGGCGTACATCTTCACGTGGCTCATCGGTTACTCGAGCCTGATGGGCGCCCTCGGCGGAATCCTCATTGCCGACTACTGGATAATCAGGCGTCAGCAGCTATCGGTCCGCGATCTCTTCCTGCTCAACGGCCGCTATTCCTATGTTAACGGTGTTAACATACGGGCGATCGCCGCGCTCGTTATCGCGGTACTTCCCGTGGTACCGGGCTTCATCCGCGCCGCAACCACCCCCGGCGGCCAGGTGCCGAATCCGAACGTTTTCGACACCCTCTACACTTATGCGTGGTTCGTCACGTTCATCCTCAGCTTCGCAGTTTATCTTTTGTTGATGCGCACGCAGCCGGCGGAAGCGTCGGTCGAAGCGCCTTCATTCAGTCATCCAATCACAGAGAGCTGAGCGGTATGGCCCGAGTCGTAAAATGCGGCCTCATCCAGGCTACGCATGCCTGCAGGACTGACGAGTCGCTGGACACGATTCGCGAGGCGAATATTGCGAAGCACATTCCGCTGATTGAAAAGGCCGCGGCCGAAGGCGTCCAGATCATCTGCATGCAGGAGATCTTCACCGGCCCCTACTTCTGCGCCGAGCAGACGACGCGCTGGTACGAGTCTACGGAGAAGATTCCGGATGGACCGACGACGAAGCTGATGCAGGAGCTCGCCCGGCGTCACAGCATGGTGATCATCGTCCCGATCTATGAGGAAGAGTCGCCGGGCGTCTACTACAATACCGCGGCGGTAATCGACGCCGACGGGACATTCCTGGGGAAATACAGAAAAAACCACATTCCTCACGTGGCACCGGGATTCTGGGAGAAGTTCTACTTCAAGCCCGGCAACCTCGGCTACCCGGTGTTCAAAACGCAGTACGCGGACGTCGGCGTGTACATCTGTTACGATCGTCATTTTCCCGAGGGGGCGCGCGAGCTCGGGCTCAATGGGGCCGAGATTGTATTCAATCCGTCGGCGACTGTCGCCGGATTGTCGGAGTATCTATGGAAGCTCGAGCAGCCCGCGCACGCTGTTGCCAATGCGTACTTCGTTGGCGCTATCAATCGCGTTGGACACGAGCAGCCGTGGGATATCGGGGAATTCTACGGTCAGAGCTACTTCTGCGACCCGCGCGGACAGTTCCTCGCCAGCGGCTCGCGCGATCAGACCGAGCTGGTGACGGCCGAGCTCGATCTCGACAAGATTCGTGAAGTAAGGAACGTCTGGCAGTTCTATCGTGACCGTCGGCCGGAGACGTACGGCGGTCTGGTAGAGCTTTGAGGATCTCGTTTGTCGCTGTGCTGCTGACGTTCACCGGTTGCAGCGCGAAACAAGCCTTGCCCGAGGGACAGGTTGTGGAGGTCGTCGGAAGCGACTACGCCTTCCAGGTCCCCGAAAAGATCACGGCGGGTCCTACGGTGTTTCATTTCGTAAACAAGGGAAAGGTCAGGCACGAGCTGAACCTCTTCATGCTGACGCGCGGCACGACTATCCAGCAGTACCTCCACCGGCGGAAGCAGCAGAAGCCTGCACAGGACCTTATCGATGGACCGATCGGCGTCCTTTTCGCGGAGCCAGGCAGCCGCTCGGATGCGGGGCTCTCCGCCGACCTGATTCCCGGGCGCGACTATGTAGCAATCTGCATCTTCAAGGATCAACCGAACGGACCTGCCCATTACGAGATGGGGATGTACGCTTTGATCAATGCTCAGGGACCGGCGGTTGCCCGGGGAGCCGCGGCTCGCACCGATTCGATTGTCGGGCTCGACTACGCCTTCAAGTACCCGACTACTCTTGCCCCCGGTCATCACAGCTTCGCATTCGAGAATCGCGGGAAGGTGCGCCACGAAATGGTTCTGATGCGCCTCAAGAAGGGTGTCACAACCGACAGTGTGCTGAAGGTTGCGCGAACCAACGGCGACACCGATGCGTTGATCGATGATGCGCCTGGATTGCTCACCGCCATGCCCGGCAAGACATCGCTCGGCCGACTCGAGGTCGATCTCATTGCCGGCAGAGAGTACACTCTTGCGTGTTTCTTCACCGACAGCGCGAAGGGTCCACCTCACGTCGCCCTCGGCATGTATGGCCGGATTCTCGTCACCGGCCCACCCGTAAACTGATGGAGAGCTTCGAGGCATTCGACGAGTATCAGGAGCTCGCACTGCGTACTGCGTCGCCCCAGAGCATGGAGTCGGAGCAGACGATGCTCGACGCGGCGGCTCTCGGGCTGTCGGGCGAATCAGGCGAGATTGCCGACCACGTGAAGAAGATTCTGTATCACGGTCATCCGCTGGACGACGCCACGCGCGACAAGATCGCGAAAGAGATAGGCGACATCCTGTGGTATTGCGCCGTTGGCGCCAAGGGCATTGGTGTGAGCTTGTCCGACATCGCGCGAATGAACGTCGACAAGCTCTGCAAGCGATACCCCGAAGGGTTCAGAAGCGAGAAGAGTCTGAACCGTCCGAACGGATAGTCATCAGCTGGATTAAGCCAGCATTAACGCCGGATTATCGCCCGGCGTCACATGCCATTACAAGTCGGTGAATCGTGTTCTGATCGATGGCGCACCGCGTCTCCTGTGCAGTACCTATTGGCAACCGGAGGAGACGCCATGCTCACTACTCTGCTGGAATCGACAGCGCAGCGGACGCGAACCAGTCACTTCATGGTCGCGAGCGCGACAGTTCATGCAGCAATCATTTTTGTCGCGGTGTACGCGACCGCCATCGGCGCGGCCGCGGAGGCCGGGCCGGACGAGCCGGTCGTGATCCATTGGGTGCCCATACCGAAGCAGGCCGCCGCTGTCTTCCCGAGGGCTCCGCATAACTCGCCACGCGCAGCGAACGTCGGCCTGGCACGGGTGTCTCCGGCGCTGTCGGTCGACGTTCCAACTTCCCTTCCTTCGATTGAGGTGCAGCTTGCTCCCGTGACATCGGACCTCGTGCCGGCTGCGACCGGCAATAGCGGCTCGACCATTGTGTCAACCGCCGTCCCCGCAGGCGGTGGAAGGCATGCCTACGACATCACGGAAGTCGAAACCAGCGTCAGGATGGTTGGGGAAACAGTTCCCGAGTATCCGTCTGCCTTACGCGCAGCAGGAATTGACGGAATGGTTGCGGCCGAGTTTGTGGTACGCGAATCCGGCCGAGCGGATGTGACCTCGCTGCGAATCATGTCAGCGACGAACGACGAGTTCGTCGAATCGATTCGCCGGGCGCTCCCGCGGATGCGCTTCCGCCCGGCAACAATCGGCGGCCGCGCCGTCGCGCAGCTGGTCCAGCAGCAGTTCGTTTTTCGGCTGGACCGCTAGCAGAAGGGCGGCGCCGTGGACTGGATACCACCGCCTCACACCAACGCGCGCATACCGACAGCCGGGCCGGGGCTCTTGCGTGTCACGCATGCAACGCTAAGATGGAGAAAGTCGAAATAAGGGAGCTGATATGATTCGCCGC
>JALYJX010000094.1 GCA_030775065.1 Gemmatimonadota bacterium
CCTCCACACTGAAGTCGAAGAATGCGTAGCTCGCCTCACCCCGGATCGCATCGGAGAACTGCATCACCGACCCCAGCTCCACGCCGCGTTCCTTCACGCGCCCGGCGTTGGCGTAAGAGACAACGAGCGCGCGACTACCGTCTACCGTCGTCAACAGTGGCTGAGTGCCCGCGACGAGGGCGCCAAAACCGGCTTTAAGGGCCGCGGCTCCGGCGATTATTGCCTGCCGCTGCGCTTCGGGGATTGCACCTGCCGGGAGCGCGGCCGCGCGGGCTGCGATCGCATCGAGGTAAGCGGGGACATTCGTGCCTCCGTCGTCATATCGGTACTGCGGGAACGCCGGATTTACGTTTGGCAGCAGGTCAGTGACGAAGTCGCGCTTGTTGTTCAGGAAAAGATCGACCGTGACATATCCGCGCCGGGTCAGCGGCCCTTTGTAGCCGAGCTCGTACCCGAGGATTTTCTCGACGTCGAGCGCCGCGTTGCCACGGGCGAGCACGCGAGTCTGCGCGTTGAAATTCCAGGGAAGATCAGTGGGCAGCCCCGTTGTTCCGATCGCGCGGCCTGTGTTGAAGAAATTTTCCAGCGCGGTCTCGAGCGTGCGAGGACTGGTCGTCGGTGCCGCGGCGTTGGCGTATAGGAAGAACTCGGAATAATTCGGCGTCTGGAACGCCTTGTTGATCGAAGCACGGAACGAGCTGTTTTTGCTCGGCGAGAAAACTACTGCGGCCTTGGGCGAGAACTGCGGGTCGAACAAGTCCCCATCGTCCCAGCGCGTCGCGGCAACCAGCTTGAGCTTTGGCGAGAGGCGGAACTCGACCTGGCCGTATGACGAATAGAGGAGGTCGTCGCGCTTGTCGTTTTCCGGAGCCATCAGCGTCTCCGACGTGTTCATGTGCGTCGTGCGAGCTGACACACCGAAAATCCAAGTGCCAAGATTTTTCGGCAGGACGTTGTTGTACTGCGCCTCGCCGTGGACAATCGACGAATGCTCGAGGAAGAAAACCCCGGACGGCAGAGACCACTGTGGCTCGCGTGTCTGCCGGCCGGTATACCAGCTCAGGAAATTGAAGCGTTTGGATGCCCACGCAGCTCTTCCCCACGGCCGCTGAGCTCCCGCCACCTGCACGCGCCCGAGACCGGTGACGAAGGTCTCGTTGCGCAAATCTGTGAACCCACCCTCGACCGTCGCCAATGCTCCGCTCGGCGCGTAGTAGTCGAAGCGCGTCGAGGCATACGCTGTCGATATTGGCGCACGATCGCCGATTGCTATCCCCGTACCTGTCTGGACGCCCTGTCCGACGAGTGGCCGCGTCTCCCGGGACTTGTTGACAATCGAGTCCGTTACCGGGTCGTATTCGCGAACGATGTCGAGGCTGTCGATGGCCGTGCGCGAACGCGACCATGTGTCGCTCGAGCTGTAGCCCAGCCCGAATTTGTAGCCGAAGCGCTCGCTTCCGAAAACGCCGGCGTGACGCAGGTCGACGCGCCTTGTCGCCAGCTCACCGATTGCCGCGGTGATTCGCGAACCGGCCGACTCACGCGCGGTCTTCGAAGTGAGAGCGAGCACACCCGAGAAAGCATTCGCCCCGTAGAGAGCGGAGCCGGGGCCGCGCACCATCTCTATGCGCGAGTAATCGTCGAGAGACATTCCCATTCCGCTCCACTCCTGCGAGCCAAGGAATGCGATTGCGACGTCGCGGCCATCCTCGAGGACGAGAACCCGCCGCGTGAGAGATGAATTGAATCCTCGCGCGTTGACGTTGAAGTCGTTGACGCCGTTCTGCACGACGTCGACGCCCGGCACGGTGGCGAGCGCCATTGGAGCCTGGCCTGTTGGAGCCATCGCGCGGATGAGGTCGGGCGGCACGACCGTAATAGCCGCCGGCGCTTCCGTGATTCGCTCGGGCGCTCGCGACGCCGAGGACACTATCATGTCACTCAGCCGGATTGCATTTGCTTCGAGCGTCGCGTTGACGGTGAATGTCTGTCCCGCGGCTACGACGACCGAAGCACGGTACGGCGAAAAACCGATCGACCGGAACTCGATTGTCTGAGCGCCGGCAGGCACGCGAAGGAGATTGTAGCGGCCGTCCTGACCGGTGGACGTCGTGAGCCCGCTGCCGACGACTTCCACCAGTGCGCCCGGGAGCGGGGAAATTGTGTTGCTGCGAACGACCGTGCCGCCTACGACGCCGGTCGTTTGAGCGTTCGCGATGCATGGCACGACAAAGAGCGTCGCTGCTGTGGCGAGCAGCGCGGCGGAGAGGCGATTCATATCCGCACAATTTACGTGGTGACTGTGCGAGCCGGAATCCCGCCCAGCTATTCGATCGGTCTGAGCCCCCGCGCACTGAGCAGCCTGTTAAACGCGACGATATCAGTCTGCTCCAGTCGGGAGAGCGCGGCCCGAGTCTCGGCGACCTGCTTTGCGAGCAGCTGCTGGACTTCACGCTGCTGAACTGTGGGGGTGAAGTCCGATGCCGCGACCCCATTCGCAAGATGGCTCAGCCTCGCGCCCAGCATCGCCGGCCAGCGCACCTCATCCTGCCCGCGACCGGAAAGCCGCAGATCGATCATGTTCTGCTCCACCTTAATGAGCTTCTGGTCAAGCGAATCGGCCGCCGCGCGCAGATCAGTGGGGCCGGTCAGCTCTTGGAGCTGTTGCCGCGCTGACTCGATGCGGTTCAGCATTTGCGCGGTCCCGTCGATGTCACGCTGCAGCTCGAGGAGAAGCGCATTTGCGGCTCGTATGTCCTCGAGCGTTGCGCTCGAGTTCGGATCCCTGCGCACCTCGAGGGGCTGGGAATACGACTGGCCATCGACAGTGAGCTTTACCGTGTAGGAACCAGGGGGCATGAGCACTGTGAGTCTGCCGACGCCGGGCGCGCTACGGGTGCCGTCACGCTCCATCCCGAATTCTGGGTTGTGGAGCGGCCTGGTTCTGAGGCGAGCAGCGACGGTCGTATCGTTGCGGAGATTCCAATGCACGCGATTGATCCCCTTTCTTCCCGTGCCGCGGAACGTGCGAATCGTTTTCCCCGTCGCGTCGAGAATCGAAATGGAAGGTGCTGTGGCGCCGGTATCGGGGCGCTGTCCCTTCAGCCAGTAGTTGATCGCGGCACCGTACGGCGGATTCGTCCCCTCCGTTGGATCGTTGATCACCGTGTAGTTCCCGGCGATGTCGGTGAATCGATAGGCCGGCCGTGGCGCGAAGAGGTGGACAGTCGACGAGGTCACCGCGGGCGTCAGCTTCTGCAACGGACTGAGATCGTCGAGGATCCAGAACCCGCGGCCGTAGGTACCGATGACGAGATCGTTGAAGTGCTCCTGAATGACCATTCCGTACACCGGCGCAGGCGGAAGATTCATCTGCAGGGGCTGCCAGTGATCGCCATCGTCGAACGAGACGTACATCGCGTTTTCGGTGCCGGCGTAGAGCAGACCGCGCCGGACCGGATCCTCGCGAACGATATGCACGTAGCTCAGCACACTCCTTGGAATCCCTGCAACGATGAGCTTCCAGGTCTTCCCGAAGTCCGTCGTTCGGTAGATCCACGGATCGCGGTTGTTTTCCTGGTGTCCGTCCACGATGAAATACGCCGAGCCTGCGTCGTAGCGCGACGGCTCGATGTGGCGCACCGAGCCCCACTCGAGAAGTCCGGGCACGTTCGCGGTGACGTTCGTCCACGTCTTGCCGCCATCGCGCGTCACGTGAACGAGCCCGTCGTTGCTTCCAGCCCACATGAGTCCTGACTGAAGCCGCGATTCGGCGAGCGCGTAGATCGTTCCTCCATACTCCACGCCGATATTGTCGGGCGTGAGTCCGCCGGATATCTGCTGCTTCGACTTGTCGTTGCGGGTGAGATCGGGGCTGATGACCTGCCAGCTGCGGCCCCCGTTCGTCGTCGTGTGGACGAACTGGCTGGCGATGTAAACCTTGTTGTGGTCGTGCGGCGAGATGAGAAACGGCGCATCCCAGATGAAGCGGTACCTGAGTCCCGCGGCTGGATGCCCGCCAGTGCTCAGCGGCCACACCTCGACGTTCTGGCCCTGGCGCGTCCGTTGGTCGAAGCGAACCACGATGCCCCCTCGGCTACCCGAGCCGGACGCCGTCGACCAGATGATGTTCGGATCAACCGGGTCGGGTGTTGCCCAACCGCTCTCTCCTCCGCCCACTCCGTGCCACTCGCTTCGGGCGATCGTGTTACCGGAGCGGCTGTTGCTCGGCCCCCGGTAGGATGGACCATCCTGCTTGTTTCCGTAGACGAAATAGGGGATTCGGTTATCGGTGGTGACGTGATACATCTGCGCGATGGGCAGCTGGACGCGAAGCCACGTCCGTCCCCGCGTGGTCGAAATCGAGACGCCGGGGTCGTTTGCAACAATCATTCGGTTGGCATTGCCGGGATCGATCCACATGTCATGGTTGTCTATGCCCGGAGTGCTCAGGGGAGGCGCTCGCATCGGGGCCGGCTCGCCCGTCACACGGGCCGCGGCGGTTGCAGCCACGGCGGCGGCCGCGCCACCGAAACCCGCGGCCGTGTTCGTCACACCGCCATCAAGCGAGCGGCTGAACGTGGCGCAGAGAAAGTACGTTTCATCCGGATTGTCAGTCGATACAGTGAGGCGCGTATAGTACGGCTGGCGGCAGGCGAGATTGCGGTCGTAGCTCACGACTCGCCAAGTGGCGCCGCCATCGTCCGATCGCCAAAGCTCGCCGTTGTCGGTTGGCTGTCCATGAATCGGCACTCCGTCACCGGTCTCGATCAACGCGTAGATGCGGTCCGGCTTCGTTGGAGCGAAGGCCAGGCCGATCTTTCCCAGGGTGTGTGTCGGCAATCCGTTGCCCTTCAATCGAGTCCAGCTGCTGCCTCCGTCCTTCGAGACGAAAATCCCGCTGCCCGGGCCGCCGCTCTCGCGTCCCCATGTGCGCATCACGAGCTGCCACGTTGCGGCGAACAAGGTCCGGGAATTCGTCGGATGCATGACGACGTCGATGCCGCCGCTGTTTTCGTCGACAAACAGAACGCGATTCCACGTCCGGCCTCCGTCGGTGGTGCGATAGATCCCTCGCTCCTGCTGCGGGCCGTAGCTGTGGCCCTGTGCTGCGACGAATACGATGTCCGGGTTCTTCGAGTCGATTGCAAAGCGGCCGATGCGCCCCGAAGCCTCGAGGCCCATTCGAGTCCAGGTGCGTCCCGCATCTGTGGACTTGTAGACCCCATTGCCGAGGGAGATGTGACTTCGAATGAAGGGCTCGCCGGTGCCTGCCCAGACGATGTTCGGGTCGGACGGTGCGACGGCGAGCGCACCGATCGAAGACACGTCCTTGTCGTCGAAGATCGGCGTCCAGTGAATGCCCGCGTCCGTGGTTTTCCAGATTCCTCCGGACGCAGCTCCGGCGTAGTACACATTCGGATCGCCGGGTACTCCGGCCGCGGCGGAGGTGCGATTGCCAACCGGGCCGATGTAGCGCCACCTGAGCTGCGCCGCAGTCGTGGGGTCGAACTGGGGGGCCTGCAGCGTCGTCGCGGGCTGAGCACTCGCTCGCGCGGCGTCGAGGGAGCCCAGACAGATTGCGAGGAAGAAGGTGCGCAGACGAGCGATCATCGGAGCAGCTCCGTGTTGGGTTCACTTCGCGATGAAGGGCCCGTTATCATCCCGCGAGTGCTTCGCGCGCGCAAGGGCGTCAGTCGCATGACTGCTTCGGATTTCAGTCCGTGACTCCGCAGTGCCCTTGAACGCTCCGAATGCATAAGATTGTTGTGTAACGGAAGAGGAATACGAACAAGGAGGAGGAGCGCGGCATGAAGAAAAAGGGCCACTCAAACATTCCGGATTTTTCCACGAAGCGCGTCGTGCCTCTCACCGCCGATACGAAACTCCCGAAGGTCCACCCGCCGCAGCCGACGTCGCAGCAGGGTGTGAAGCCGCACGCGACGTCGAAGAAATCGGGGCGGCGCGGGTCGTAACGTCATAGGAGGATCAAAAGAAAAAGCCGGCGATCATGGCCGGCTTTTCCATACGTCGGATCCTGGCGGATCAGCCTGTCGCGGCTCGCTTCGAGAAATCCCCGCGCCAGTACGAGCGGAGCACCGCACCAAACCCAGCCGTCACGGCGATGAACGACGCGCCGGCCGCAAGCGACCTGATGAGCGCGCCCACCAGCGGCATCCACGAGAGCGCGGCGGCGACGATCCAGAGCCCGAGGTAGGCAATCGCGCCCGTCGCGAATGCGCGCAGCATCGCGCCGCGCGGGGTGTCGTCGCGCGACTTGCCCCCCGTGATGGCTGCTCCCGTGAGAAGCAGGACAGCGATGAAGCCGAACATCGCGACGCCGACCAGCATAAGCATGTACACTGCGAGACCAAGCGGAATCAGCAGTATGCCGACGAGAGTGACCGCAAGCAGCAGCGCAACGCCGACCGCTCCGGGTAGAATCGCCAGGAAACCGAGCAGTCCACTCCCGACGGATTTGCCGACGCCGTCGCGTATGGTGTTGACGACGATCTCGACTTTGTCTCCGGCAAGACTGATCACGCCAAACCCGACAATCATCACCAGGAAGAGCCAGGCGATTGTGAGGGACAGCGACCGCAGCGGATTGTAGTGCACCGAATAACTGCGCCGGGAAGCGCGGCTTCGCACGTCGCTCCCGGCGTACTGTTTCACCTGTCCGCCGATGCTTCCGCCCGCGTTACGCACTTTTCCCATCACGGCGACTGCCTTGCCCGTTACGCGACCGCCGCGGTGGACGATAACGTCACCTCGAATCGCGGCGGCATTTCCGGCGACCGTACCGTATACGTCGAGATTCCCGCCGACTGCCACGATGGATCCGACGCTCGTATTCGCGGGAACCACCTGATGGCCGCGGCCGACATCCGCTCGCCCGGTCACCTGGCCGCCGACAAGCAGCAACGTCAATAGAAAGTGCATCAGGCCGCCCTGCGAGTTGAGGCGGCGCGTAGCACAGCGGTCGCTGCGAGTGCGCCGACGGCGAAGGTCCCGATAGCAGCGGCGCCGAGAGCGGACCCCGAGGCGACGTAGCCCAGCGCAGTTTCGCCGAGCACTGATCCGGCGACCTGGTTGCCAAGCAGCGCGAGGTAGCCTAGTGCCGAATCGCCGAACACGCCGGCGACAAACAGGAACAGGTCGATGCGGAACACCGCGATGAGAACGATCAGCGACATTGTCACTGCAGCGGAGCCGACGAGTGCCATTGCGGCGAGGCGAACTGGAAGAGGCCGGCGCATGTAATGGACGACTTCTTCACGCTGTGGCACGAGCTCCGGCATCCGGATCCGCTGCTCTCGCGGAAGCGGCACTATTTGACCGGGTGCTGCCTGACGCTCAAAACGAGTCACCCGTGCCATGACCCTGTCGGCAAAGCCGGGGGAGGGGTCAAAGTACGGGAGACGCTTCAGCGCCTGCTCGACTCGGGCGAACTCTTCAGGTGATAGATCTTCTCTCAAGGCAACCTCATGAAAGGCTTACGGGCTGCGTACGGTCCCGGTTTCAGGGTTTGATGGGAAATTTTCGGGTGGGTCATCGCACCTCCTCGAGCGCCACCCGGAGCTCATGCCGCGCGCGATGGATGTACGTCTTTACAGTCCCCAGCGGGAGCTTCACGATCTCGGCGATCTCTTCATATGATCTGTCTTCGACATGCCTGAGCATTATGCACGCCCGGTACTCCGGCCTGAGGCGCCCGATCGCATGCTCTATGGCCTGACCGAGCTCGCGTGATTCCAGCTCCGCCAGGGGCGATTGATCGCCCGATGCGATTGTTATGGAGGTCGCCTTTGCACTCTCGGCCGTAACGGCGTCGGGGGCTCCCTCGATGCTGATCGTGTCAACGCGCCGCCGGCGCAGGTGATCGATCGTGAGGTTGTTCGCGATCTTGAACAGCCAGCTCGAGAACTTGAAATCGGGGCTGTAGCGGTCGATGTTGTTGAGGACCTTGATGAAGGTCTCCTGCGAGAGGTCCTCCGCGGTTTCGCGGTCGCGGACCATTCGAAAGATGAGCGAAAAGACGGGCCTCTCGTATCGAGCGAGCAGCTCGCGATAGGCCGGCTCCTTTCCTTTCTGGGCGAGCGCGACGACTTCGGCGTCGGAAAGCTTCGCGAGCTGTTCCCGCGCTGAGACGGAAGGGGGAAGCATTGCGGTCTCCAAGTTAGCTTGCCCCTGTGCCGGGCGCCCGTCAACTTTCCTCGAATGGCTATAGCGACTGACGACGCCACCGCCATCAGGGCGGCGGCTGGCGGCGCGGAGAAGCGTGCCTACGTGAGGCAGATCTTCTCCGAGATCGCGCCTCGGTACGATTTCCTCAACCATGTCCTGAGCCTCAACATCGATCGCAGCTGGCGTCGCAACGCGATTGCCGAGCTCGCTCTCGAGCGCGATCCGGAAGGGCACTACCTCGACCTCTGCGCGGGAACGATGGACATCAGCGTGATGATCGGCCGTGCAAAAAACTTCCGAGGAAGGGTGGTGAGCGCCGACTTCGCCGAGCCGATGCTGAGAGAGGGGCGTGCGAAGATTGGACGATCGAGGATTTCTCCGGTCGCCGCGGACGCGCTGGACCTGCCACTCCCCGCTGAGTCGATGTCTGGTGCGATTGTCGCGTTCGGAATAAGAAATGTCGCCGGCCTCGATTCTGCGCTCACCGAAGTTCGTCGCGTACTTGCGCCGGGAGGGCGCTTCGTGATCCTGGAATTCTCCCGACCCGATTCCGCTGTTCTCAACGCGCTCTACCAGCAGTACTTCAAGCGAATTCTTCCTGCCGTCGGCTCGCTGATCAGCGGTCACCCTACTGCCTACAGGTATCTGCCCGATTCGGTTTCAAATTTCCCAACGCGCGAAGAGCTCGCCCGCCGCATGCGATCGGCAGGATTCTCGAAGGTTTCCTGGCGGCCGGTGACGTTCGGCGTGGCAGCGATTCACGTCGGCGAGCGACCCAAAGCGCCCATAGCGGCGGGGGCTGCTTGAGCTTCGATACGCTGTCCGAGTTCATCGAAGCAATCGACGGCGCGGGCGAGCTCGCGCGCGTGAGTTTTCCCGTCGCCGCGAAGCTCGAGCTATGCGAGATCGCCGACCGCGTTATGAAGCGGCCCGGTGGTGGCCGTGCGCTTCTGTTCGAGAACGTGACCCTCGACGACGGAACGCGGTCGCCTTACCCGGTTGCGATAAACCTCTTCGGCTCGATGCGGCGCATGTGCCTGGCGCTCGGCGTCGACCACCTGGACGACATTGGCGCGCGAATCTCCGAGCTGCTGGCGCTTAAAGTCCCCGACGGCCTGATGGGGAAACTGTCACTCCTTCCGCGGCTGCTGGAAATCGCCCAGTTCCCCCCGCGCGTGAAGAGCGGAAAGCCGGCCTGTCAGCAGATCGTCTGGGAGGGAGAGCAGATCGACCTCCGGAAACTGCCGATCATCACCTGCTGGCCCGAGGATGACGGCCCGTACATCACGCTGCCGATGGTCATCTCGCGCGATCCAAAGCGCGGAATACGGAATGTCGGGATGTATCGCGTGCAGGTCCTCGGGCCGAATACGCTGGCGATGCACTGGCAGCGTCATAAAGTCGGCGCCGCGCATTGGCGCGAGATGGCTGCCGCGGGGCAGACGATGGCCGTCTGCATTGCGATTGGAGGTGATCCCGCCTCGATCTACTCCGCGTCGGCGCCGCTGCCGCCTACGATCGACGAGTTCATCTTCGCCGGCTTTCTGCGGAAAGATCACGTGACGCTGGCCAAGGCGCTGACATGCGATCTGGAGGTGCCGGCGGATGCGGAATTCGTGATCGAGGGATACATCGATCCGTCGGAGGACCTCGTCGTCGAAGGACCCTTCGGCGATCATACCGGATTCTACTCCGAGGCCGATCTCTACCCGCTGGTTCACGTGACGGCGGTGACGATGCGAAGGTCGCCCGTCTATGCAACGACGATCGTCGGACGCCCGCCGATGGAGGACTATTATCTCGGCCACGCGACTGAGCGGATTTTTCTTCCGCTGCTGAAGCTGACGATCCCCGAAATCGTGGACTATCACATGCCCGCCGAGGGGATTTTTCACAATCTCGTTTTCGTCTCGATCGACAAGCAGTTCCCGGGTCAGGCCTACAAGGTGATGAACGCGCTCTGGGGACAGGGATTGATGTCGCTTGCGAAGGTTCTCGTGATACTCGACAAGGAAGTGAACGTGCAGGACGAGAAGGAGGCGTGGTGGATTGCGCTCAACAACATCGACCCCGAGCGGGACGTTCGCTTCTCGATGGGGCCGATGGATGTGCTCGATCACTCTTCGCGCGCGTTCACGTACGGATCGAAGATGGGAATCGATGCGACACGCAAATGGCCTGAGGAAGGCTTCACCCGGAACTGGCCGAAGCTCATCGAGATGGACGAGGTCACGAAGAAACGAGTCGACGCGATCTGGGGCAGGCTGGGGCTCGTGCGATGACTGCCGCGCCGGTGAAGGACGGGCAGACGTTCCGCGGCGCGTCGTCGCTGGTTCGATACGTCAATCTCGTGAAGCTCCCTCATACGGTATTCGCGCTGCCGTTTGCGCTCGTCGGGGTAACGCTGGCGAGCTACGTCGCGCCGGTGACTCTCTCGAAAGTGATATGGGTTGTGATTGCGTTCACTGCCGCGCGGTTCGCGGCGATGGGATTCAACCGCATCGTCGACCGCGACGTGGATGCGCTCAACCCGCGCACGAGATCGAGGGAGATTCCTTCGGGTGCGTTGTCTGTTGCCGCAGCCTCGGTCGCGGTCGTCTGCGCCTGCATCATATTTGTGATCTCGGCGTGGCAGCTCAATCCGTTGTGTCTCGCCCTGTCGCCGCTGGCGCTGGGATGGGTGCTGTTCTACAGCTTCACCAAGCGATTCACGCGGTTGTGCCACATTGTGCTCGGC